>JAAERO010000154.1 GCA_024230315.1 Hyphomicrobium sp. | reverse complement strand
CGATCACCTTTCTTCGACAGAAGCTCAAGCCGCCTGTCGGAATCGAAAAACCCAATCTGCGCCATCGTGCCCCGCCCGAATCAATCTGTCAGGCATCAGACTCGCATGGATCGGCGAATGGGATATTTTTCGAGGTGCCCTCTAGAGAAGCTCGCTGCAGAACCGGAGGACGCCGTTCACGAAGCGCTCACTGCCGTCCATGGTGTTGGCCCGTGGACGGCAGACATCTTTTTACTCTTCTGCATCGGGCGGGCGGACGCATTTGCGGCAGGCGATCTTGCGTTACAGATAGCAACCCGAAATGCCCTCGGCCTTCAGGAGCGCCCCTCCCGCGAGGAGCTTCTTACTATCGCCGATCGCTGGCGGCCGTGGCGCAGTGTGGCCGCTCGGATGCCATGGAACTTCTATATGCAACCGCAAGGCCGCGGAAAGGCGTGCGAACATACTAGAATTACTAGTAATTTGGCAGACGGGCGGAAGCACGCAGCGGCCCGAGGCAACGGCCAGTAGAGACCTTCACAGAGTTGATATGCCCGGTTAGTATCCTGGCCGAAGTGTTTGGGGGAAAGCGATTCGGCTACGAGAACCTACAGGACGCTAGAAACGTGAATGCGCACGCCGCCATTCCGGACTCATTTCCGGCCCTAGTCCTGAACGCCGATTTCCGGCCACTGAGCTACTATCCGTTGTCGCTCTGGTGCTGGCAAGAATCGGTGAAGGCTGTCTTTCTCGATCGCGTCAACATCGTCTCCGAGTATGACCGCTACGTGCGAAGCCCCAGCATGGAGATGCTGGTGCCCAGCGTCGTTTCACTCAAAACCTATGTGAAACCCGCGCTCTTTCCTGCATTCACGCGGTTCAACGTATTCCTGCGCGATTGCTTCACCTGCCAGTACTGCGGCAACTTCGAAGACCTGACCTTCGACCATCTTGTTCCCCGCTCGCAAGGCGGTCAGACCCGTTGGGACAACGTGGTCACCGCGTGTGCGCCTTGCAACTTGGAAAAAGGCGGCGAAATGGCCCACGAGGCGAACATGCATCCACGGCAGCTGCCCTATCGACCCACGGTTTTCGAGCTGCATCGCAACGGCCGGCTGTTCCCGCCGAACTACCTGCACAAGAGCTGGCTCGACTATCTTTATTGGGATACCGAACTGGAGCCGTAAGCTACTCGGTGTAATCGACGTGCTCAGCCGGGCGACAAAAAGGCCCCGGCGTACCCGCCGGGGCAATTCCCTCCTATTGCGAAACGAAGCGAATGAGACGGGCTCAAGCCGCTCGTTTCACAGTCTGCGCGCAAAGTATCTCGGCGATGATCTCCACCGCCTTACCCCAGTCGTTTGACGCTCGTTCGTTTTCGCAGATGCCGAACGCGCGTATGGCATCCAAAGGCGTGCCACCATCGCGGAAAACGCGCGCGCAGGATTGGCGCGCATATCCTACCGCCTGATACCACTGCATGGGATTGACGTGACGGGGGTTCATCAAAACACCTCCTCGGTTTTCTTACGCGGCGGGCTGATCCCGACCATGCCCACCCCTACGGTGGGAGGCGGCAAGCACACAGAGCGCACTGACATCACTACGCAGAACCCTGTCACGTAATGCCTTTAGGAGACTATTCGCTCCAACGCTCCACGTGCTTGCCATCTCACTGGAAGGATTCGCACCTTCCAAACTCAATTCAATTCACCTGCCCTTGCTGGCTTCATCTGGTATTTTTTCCGGCGCGGGAGACGTGCCTTGGATGGTATTCAGCACTAAAGCCACCACGTCTGGAAGTGAACGCCACTCGTACGGCTGCAATGTCACAACAAACCTCACACAACTTTCAAACGCGGCTTTGCCGCCCACTCACTTAGATCTGCGAACCCGCGAGCACACAGCCATCTGGCTGGCACCTGGATCTAACGCGATACGCAACTGGGAACGCGAGACTTGGTCTAACCCTGGACCTGAAACTCGACCTTGGCTGGCGAACCGCTCGAAAATACGCCTAGACGTTTTCCTCCAAGCAGTTCGCCTTAATTCCTCGAACACGCACTTCAGCGTGCTGCGGGGAGATTGTCGATACGCGAACTCAACCATACGCAACGCTACGGTACGCAAGGAACACTCTCGGATACGCTTTACAGACGAACGTCGCAGAACACATGACGCCACGAACTCGGACGCAGGGGTTCCTGTCGCTACTGAATCGCCCAACCGCGATACGCTGCGACTCAACTCATACATGGGCGACGCCGAAGATCGGCGGCTACGCAATACGCTTGTCACTGACCGTCCCCCTCACTTGACGGGTTCGCAAAATGCTCCGCGAACGAGGTCGAATAGACCGTCCCTTTTTGACAGCCGCGTGGCGCTCTCGTGGCCGACCGACGGTATTTTGCTTGACAGTTGCTGAACGGGGTGTGGGCCTGGGCCAACGCCGCATCAGGCCCATGAACAAGCTGTGGAAAACAGCGTTTATCTAGTCTGATGGCACCGAATCGGCTGCGGCGCGCAGGCTTGCACTGGACGCGACAAGTGACGCCACGACGTTCCAGCCAGCGAACGATAGCCCAGCAAAGCGCCAAGCTGCCTCGTCACAACGGATGACGGTGGTGCTAGACAGCGATTCGAGAAGTCCACCAGCCGACGTCGCAATTTCCTGAACGCCGGTACAGGAATCAGGACCCGGCCAGAACCCCCACTCCGCGCCAGCGTGATAAACGCCAAGCCCGGCATTTGCTAGGAAAGCCAGCGACACGAAAAGAAAGATAAGGCCGGCTGGGTAGCGGTGGTCGGCACTGACGAAAACAAGCGCGATGAAGAGGAGTGGCACGCCCACATAGTAGGCATAGCGCTGCTGCAGACAGAGCGGACAAGGCGCGTAGCCGCCAATGTACTCGTACGCCAACGCGGTGAGAATCGCCCCGCCCGAAATGATAAGGGCCAAGGCCCCGGCCTTGTAGGCTGCACGGACCGTTTCATTTGGTTCGGCAATCGCCATGGGAGCGGTTTCGCCTTTATCGCTAGCCTAGATCAGATACTTGATCGCAATGAACCCGCCGACCAAGAGCAACGTGAAGATGGTGGCAACGAGGCCGAGGCGCTCCTCGATGAAGGCGCGAACGGGATGGCCTAACCAATAGAGCAGTCCCGCCACCAGAAAAAAGCGCAAACCGCGCGCCAACACGCTGGCAACCATAAAAACGAGGAAGTTCAACTCGGTGACACCGCTGGCAATCGTGATGACCTTGTAGGGAAAGGGTGTCACCCCAGCAATAAACACGATCCAGTCACCATACTCATTATAGCGAGCAGCGAACTGATCAAACGCCTCCGTCATGCCGTAGAAATTCAGCACTGGCGCCCCGATCAGCTCGAACACAAAATAGCCTATGGCATAGCCAAAGACGCCGCCGATCACCGAGCCCACCATGGCGATGGTGGCAAACCACCACGCCTTTTCGCGCTGAGCCAGCACCATGGGCACTAGCATCACGTCAGGTGGAATGGGAAAAAACGAGCTTTCGGCAAAGGAACCGCCAAACAGCGTGGCGGGCGCATGCCGGTGCGCCGCCGCGTTCATCGTCCAATCGTAAAGACGTCGCAACATGTCGGGGCGTGATTAGTCGGCTGTAGAGCGAAAGTCCATCGGCGATTGCCTGTCCTCACGACGCGCAAAGCTCATAGACAACCGCAACACGATCTCATTGAGAACAAAGCGACCCTTACGTGTCGCGCACAAACGCCAGGACCCCACCGGGCCAGGAATGGCCTCGAGGAGGTCGAGTTCGGTAAGCTCGGCGATCGCTGCTGCAGTTGGCCGCATCCCCCCCTGGCGGGCGAGGCGGTCGAGATCGACGCCTTCGGTGAGCCGTAATCCCATCAAAAGCATCTCGTCGGTCGTTTCGGCAACCGTCAACGGGATGGCTTCCACGCGCCCATGGCCGTCGCGCTCGACCAGCTCCAGCCAGCGCTCAGGGTTACGCTCTGTGCTCGTTGCATGACGTGCGCCAGACAGTCTAAGACGCCCGTGGGCCCCAGGTCCGATCCCGGCGTACTCGCCCGTACGCCAGTAGATCAGGTTGTGCCGGCTCTCTTCGCCAGGTGCGGCATGATTGGAAATCTCATAGGCGGGAAGACCAGCAGCAGCTGTCAGCTCTTGCGTCACATCGTAAAGCGCATGCGCCACATCGCCATCGGGCACGTTGAGTTTGCCCGCCGCATGCAATGCGGCAAACGGCGTATCTGGCTCGATCGTCAACTGATAGAGCGAGAGGTGACCACCCGCGAGACCAAGCGCTTCGCGCAACTCAGGAGCCCACGCAGCCGCGTTCTGACGGGGCCGCGCATAGATGAGATCGAAGGAAAAGCGATCAAAGACTGCGCGCGCAATTTCGATCGCTGTCTTCGCCTCGGCGGCTGTGTGAATTCGCCCCAGCGATCTCAGCACATCGTCACGCAGCGACTGAACGCCTAGCGAGATGCGATTGATGCCAGCCTCCCGGTAGCCACGAAAGCGTTGCGCTTCAACGCTGCCGGGATTGGCTTCCAGCGTGATCTCCGCGTTTCGATCGACCGTCCAAACATGGCCGATGCGATCGAGGATCGCGCCGACGGTACGTGCCTCCATCAATGACGGCGTGCCACCGCCGAAGAAAATGCTCTCCACATTGCGCGAGCCAATGAGGCTGGCCGTGTGGTCGAGTTCGCGAAGAAAAGCGGCAAGGAAGCGGACTTCATCGACGCCACCAAACCGCACATGGCTATTGAAGTCGCAATAGGGGCACCTTTGCGCGCAGAACGGCCAGTGCACGTAGACGCCAAAACCTAGATTTTCAGTCGTGCTTGGCATCGAGGCAGGCGTGTTTGAAGACGTCAAAGGCGCGGGTGCGGTGCGAGATTGCATACTTCTTCGCAGGCTCCATTTCGCCAAAGGTCAGATCTTGGCCGTCGGCGATGAAGATCGGATCGTAACCGAAACCATTCGTACCGCGCGGTGGCCACACCAGTTGCCCTTCGACCTTTCCCTCGAAAAACTGGGTCGTACCGTCAGGCCACGCAAGGCACAGCACGGAAATGAAGTTGGCACGTGGGCTTGCGCCATTCCAGACGCCACGCTCCCCCAGCTCATCATGCACACGCTGCATAGCAACGGAAAAGTCCTTAGTCGGGCCAGCCCAGCGCGCCGAGTATATTCCAGGCGCGCCGTTAAGCGCTGCGACCTCTAGACCCGAGTCGTCGGCGAGCGATGGCATCGCGGACCCTTTGGCGGCGATCATTGCTTTGTGGCGGGCGTTGCCCTCAAACGTCGGCTCCGGCTCGTCAGGCTCAGTCAATCCCAGGTCGGTCGCCGCCACGGCATCGAGACCGTATGGTGCGAGCAGCTGGCTAATTTCCCAAACCTTGCCGGGGTTGTGGCTGGCAACGACCAACCGATCACCGCGCTTCAATCGCCGCATCGTCAAAGACCCCAAATTCTTGGTTCGGCGAACTCCAGGCAGTTGCTGGCGGGATCTCGAAAGTAGATTGAGCGGCCGCCGCCGGGCCATTCAAAGTCGGCCTCGATAGCGATCCCCTTCTTCTCCAGATGCTCGCACCACGCGGAGATCTCCGCTGCGCTTGCTGGAAAACACACATGCCCGGGCCCGCGTGCGCCGTGCGGCGGGACGGGAAACCGAGCCTGAGGCGCTGGGGGCAACTTGGTTGCGTTCGGATTGAAATAAAGCAGCATCTGATTGCCGCACCGATAGAACACCTGGCGCCCTTCCATCTTAGCGTGTGGCTCCATTCCGAGCACGCCCCGGCAGAAGTCCTCGATCGCGTCCAGGTCCGGCGCATAAAGAATGGTTTAAAGGATGCCTTGCGGCGTCATGGCAGAGCGTCCCGCTCGCAGGCAGGCGTACCTCAGGTCACCGTCAGCTTTTGGAGCGCGACCAACTCCCCGATACCCTTTTTGGCGAGTCCCATGAGTTGGTCGAAGCTTTCTTGACTAAATGCGACGGTCTCGGCCGTGCCTTGCACTTCGACGATACCGGCCTCTCCGGTCATGACGAAATTGGAATCCGCTTCAGCTGACGAGTCCTCAGCATAGTCAAGATCGAGCACCGCGACGCCCTTGTATAAGCCGCAGCTCACCGCGGCTACCTGATCGCGCAAAACGCCGTCCTTAACCATGTCGCGCAGCTTCATCCACTGAATGCAGTCATAAAGCGCCACCCAAGCGCCGGTTATGGCTGCTGTCCGGGTGCCCCCATCCGCTTGGAGCACATCGCAATCAAGGTTGATCTGGCGCTCACCTAGCTTTTCTAAGTCGACGACAGCGCGTAAAGACCGGCCGATCAGACGCTGGATTTCCTGTGTGCGCCCGGAGGGGTGGCCCACCGTCGACTCGCGCCGGGTGCGCTCAGTCGTGGCACGAGGCAGCATCCCGTACTCGGCCGTGACCCAACCGCGTCCCTGGCCCTTGAGCCACGGTGGCACCCGTTCCTCCAGGCTCGCCGTGCACAGAACATGGGTGTCGCCGAATTTGATCAGGCAGGAGCCCTCGGCGTATTTGGAGACCGCGCGCGCGATGGAGACACGGCGAAGCTCGTCGGGCTTGCGTTTGGATGGTCGCATTGGGATGATGTCGAAATGGTTTGTTGCCACCGGTTGGCCAGAATCGCCCGAACCCTAAGGGAGGGCCACCCGCGCTTCAACCAAAACCGATAGAGAATTTGACGCGGATGGCCAAGCTTTCCTAATCTTCGTGATCGGAATCCCAGGCCAGTGATATCCTGAAACATGACCGAAGGCGTCAGCGAGCTCAACAAACTCAGCGATCGCTCCCGCACTATTCTCCGGCAGATCGTCGAGACCTACCTGACGACGGGCGAGCCCGTCGGCTCGCGCAATTTGTCGCGCGTGCTGCCGATAACCCTGTCGCCGGCCTCGATTCGTAACGTGATGTCGGATTTGGAGCAGCTCGGACTCATCGCAGCGCCGCACACATCCGCCGGACGCCTGCCGACCCAGCTCGGTTTGCGCCTTTTTGTCGACGGCCTGCTTGAGATCGGCAATCTGACTTCAGAGGAGCGTCGCAAGATCGAGGCGCAGATCGTTTCTAAGCGTGAGCAATCAATCGATGACGTGCTAAGCGAAGCAAGCGAGATGATTTCGGGCTTGTCGCACTGTGCCGGCGTGGTGCTCGCTGAGCAGCAAGTTGCCTGCTTGAAGCACATCGAGTTTGTGCCGCTGGAGCCAGGCAAAGCTCTCGTGGTGCTGGTGGGAGAGGACCAAATCGTTGAGAATCGCATTATCGCGTTGCCACAGGGGCTTCCGCCATCAGCGCTGGTGGAAGCAGCGAATTACCTCAATACACACATCCGCGGGCTCACCATTGCGGAGACGCGCGCTCGTATGGAAAAGGAGCTGCGGAGCTCCAGGGCCGAGCTTGACGAGCTGACGCAGAAGGTCATCCAGGCAGGTCTGGCGGAATGGTCGGGCGCATTCGACGACCGGCAAAGCCTCATTGTGCGAGGCCAGTCCAACCTATTAAAAGACGTGACGGCCCAGGACGATTTGGAACGCATCCGCCAGCTGTTTGACGATTTGGAGCAAAAGCACGATCTGGTGCAGCTTCTCGGCTTGTCGGAGAACGCGGACGGTGTCCGCATCTTTATTGGGTCTGAGAACAAACTGTTCTCGCTTTCTGGCTCGTCGCTGATCGTTGCGCCTTTCCACGATGATGAGCGCAAAATTGTTGGTGTTCTGGGTGTCATCGGGCCCACGCGCATCAATTATGCCCGGATTATCCCCATGGTCGACTATACGGCCAAGCTCGTTAGCCGCTTGTTGACTTGATTTCTCTCACGCATCGACCGATATCGGGCAGACGCAAATTCGCGAATTGATCCGCTCCCTTCTGGATGCGGCTGAATCAACGATTGCTGCTAAGAGAAAAGAACCCGCCGGTAAGCGGAGATGTCATGATGGATGAGAAGAAAATGACGACCGAGGCGAATGATCCCGGTATTGCAGGCGAACAAGAACCTGCTGCAGACCGCGGCAAGTCCGCAGACGATATTGGCGCACTGGACGTTCAGATCAGTGATCTGACCGACCGCCTTTTGCGTGCGCATGCTGAAATGGACAATATCAGAAAGCGCAACGACCGCGACAAGGCGGACATTGCGAAGTTTGCCATTAGCAAGTTCGCCCGAGAAATTCTGGCCATAGGCGACAACCTGCAGCGGGCGATCGCCGCAGTGCCGCCTGGCGCTGCCGAGGAGGACCCGGCGCTGAAGAGCTTGATCGACGGCGTTGCCATGACCGAGCGCGAGTTCGTTAATGTGCTGGATCGCAATGGCGTGCAGCGCATCGAAACAGAGGGCGCGCCCTTCGACCCGCATAAGCACCAGGCCATGAGTGAGGTGCATAATCCCGGTGTCGCCGCCGGAACCGTGGTGCAAGTGTTCCAACCTGGATACATTATCGAGGGTCGTGTCCTGCGCCCCGCGATGGTCGTCGTGGCGAAAGGTGGGGCCAAAAAGGCCAAGGTGGACGCAGCGCCCCCCGGCGCCGAAGCGGCCAATGACGACACTCCTGGTGGCAAGGGAGACGTAAATCAGAACCCTTAAGTATATCCATGGAGAGCGGCCAATTCTCGCCCAGCGGGTCTTAACCGCCAACCTCGATCACGGTTCGAGGCTACTGGATACAAATATGGTGGGGAAAATTGATCACACGCGTGTGGCCCAATCCCGTTGCGCGCCCCCAAAGCGACCCTATATAAACGACGGTTGCTATTGGACGCTCCAAAGGGGACCGGACCTAGCGCGTAAATTCCGCGAAAACGGATAATCCGGACGCCGAGACCTTGGGTCCGGCCGGTCTGCCGCAAAAGATGAGGATAGGCACATGGCAAAAGTAATCGGCATCGACCTCGGAACCACCAATTCTTGTGTGGCGGTTATGGAGGGCGGAAAGCCGAGAGTTCTAGAAAATGCCGAGGGTATGAACACGACGCCATCGATCGTGGCCTTTACCGAAGATGGCGAGAAGCTTGTTGGCCTGCCGGCCAAGCGTCAGGCCGTTACCAATCCGATCAACACCTTGTTCGCCATCAAGCGCCTGATCGGGCGCCGCTACGACGACCCGATGGTCGAGAAGGATAAGAAGCTCGTCCCCTACAAGATCGTCGAGGGGCCCACCGGCGATGCCTGGGTTGAGGCCCACGGGAAGACCTATTCTCCGCAGCAGGTCTCTGCATTCATTCTGCAGAAGATGAAAGAGACGGCGGAAGCCAAACTCGGTGAGACTGTTACGCAAGCCGTCATCACCGTCCCTGCCTACTTTAATGACGCCCAGCGCCAGGCCACCAAGGACGCCGGCAAAATCGCCGGCCTTGAGGTTCTGCGCATCATCAATGAGCCGACTGCGGCCGCGCTTTCCTATGGTCTGGAGAAGAAGACGGAAGCAAAAACCATCGCGGTTTACGATCTCGGTGGTGGCACCTTTGATATTTCGATACTGGAGATTGGCGACGGCGTCTTCGAGGTGAAGGCGACAAACGGCGACACGTTCTTGGGCGGCGAAGACTTCGACATGAAGCTCGTCAACTACCTCGCCGACGAGTTCAAGAAAGAACAGGGTATCGATCTGCGCAACGACAAGCTCGCACTACAGCGCCTGAAAGAGGCCGCGGAGAAGGCGAAAATTGAGTTGTCGTCGTCGCAGCAGACCGAAGTCAATCTGCCGTTTATCACGGCGGACCAGTCCGGCCCGAAGCATCTCACTATGAAGCTCACGCGTGCCAAACTGGAGAGCCTGGTGGATGATCTCATCGCGCGCACCAGGGGCCCGTGCGAAAAGGCACTTAAGGATGCCAGCCTCAAGGCCGCCGAAATCGACGAGGTGGTTCTGGTCGGCGGCATGACCCGCATGCCCAAGGTGCAACAGGTCGTCAAAGAGGTGTTCGGCCAGGAACCTCACAAGGGCGTCAATCCGGACGAGGTCGTGGCCGTGGGCGCCGCCATTCAGGCCGGCGTGCTGCAGGGCGATGTAAAGGACATTCTTCTCCTCGACGTCACCCCGCTGTCGTTGGGCATAGAGACCCTTGGCGGCGTGTTCACGCGTCTTATCGACCGTAACACCACTATCCCAACCAAGAAGAGCCAGACCTTCTCCACCGCCGAGGATGGCCAGAGCGCCGTTACGATCCGGGTGAGTCAAGGCGAGCGCGAAATGGCAGCGGACAATAAGCTGCTTGGGCAGTTTGATCTCGTCGGCATTCCGCCCGCACCACGTGGCCTACCGCAGATCGAGGTCACGTTCGATATCGACGCCAACGGCATCGTGCACGTTTCGGCAAAGGACAAAGCGACGGCTAAGGAGCAGTCGATCCGCATCAAAGCCTCTGGCGGATTGTCCGAAAACGAGATCGATCAGATGGTCAAGGATGCGGAGTCGCACGCGGCCGACGACAAGAAGAAGCGCGATCTGGTCGAGGCACGCAACCAAGCCGAAGCGCTGGTTCACACTATCGAGAAGCAGCTCTCCGAAAACGAGTCCAACGCAGGGGTTGCGACCGCGAAACCCGACGTCGAGAAGGCGATTGCCGACGTCAAGGAGGCTCTTGGTGCTGAAGATGCTGAGCGCATTCAGTCGACCACGGCAGAGCTTGCTCAGGCTGCCATGAAGATCGGCGAGGCGATTTACGCCGCTCAGCAGGGGTCGGGCGATGATTCCGACGGCGAAGCCGGCTCCGGCGATGCCGCGGCCTCTTCCGGCGACGACAATGTTGTCGATGCAGACTTTGAGGAAGTGAAAGACGACAAGAAGAAGTCGGCCTGAGCCACCGGTTCAGGCAATCCAGCAACATTTGGCAATGGCGAGCCCGGCGATCCCGCCGGGCTCCCCTTTTTATCGATCAGGAAGCTTGCCCAGATGGTGATGGTACCGATTCTTTGTGACAACACCCAACGAGCATTATGCGAGATAAGGCCGCGTCGGCCTTTTCCAGCAGGGCAAAGATCGCTATCTCCAAATCGTGGGATGAGCACGTGGCAGAAACTGAAGGGCACGCGCTAAACATGACCAAGCGGTGCTACTACGAAACACTTGGGCTCGTGCGGGAGGCCGCTGAGCCCGAAATCAAGTCCGCATACCGGCGGCTCGCAAAGGAATGCCACCCGGACCGCAACCCCGACGACACCCGCGCCGAGGTCCGCTTTAAGGAGGTCAGCGAGGCCTATGAGGTCTTGAAGGACCCCCAGAAGCGTGCGGCGTACGATCACTTCGGTCATGCGGCCTTCGACGGCGGGGCGGGCGGTTCGCGCGGATTCGGGCCTGACTTCGCGTCATCGATGTCCGATATCTTCGACGATCTATTCGGAGAGTTCATTGGTGGCCGTCGAGGCCATCGCCAGAGAACGTCGCGTGAGCGCGGGGCAGACTTACGCTACAACCTTGAGATCTCACTGTCCGACGCATTCGAAGGTAGGACGGCGCAGATCCTCGTGCCGACCAGCGTTTCCTGTGAAACATGCAGCGGCTCGGGGGCACGCGAGGGCACGAAACCGGCCACATGTACCACTTGCGGCGGCCATGGGAAGGTGCGTGCGAGTCAGGGCTTCTTCACCATCGAACGGACCTGCCCCACATGCCAAGGGCGCGGTGACACGATTGAGGATCCCTGTCCCAAATGCAGCGGTGCGGGGCGTACCACGAAAGAGCGCACGCTGTCCGTCAACATCCCGCCCGGGGTCGAGGACGGCACGCGCATTCGTCTCGCAGGCGAGGGCGAAGCCGGCTTGAGAGGCGGACCGGCTGGCGATCTGTACATTTTCCTGTCGATCAAGCTCCACGAATTCTTCCAACGCGACGGTGCCGACATCTTCTGCCGGGTGCCAATTGCAATGACGACGGCAGCGCTCGGCGGCGAGATAGAGGTGCCCACAGTTAACGGCACGGCGACGCGCGTTAAGGTTCCGGAGGGCTCTGAGAGCGGCAAGCAGTTCCGACTCAAGGGCAAAGGCATGCCGGTGCTGCGCTCCAAGGTGACGGGAGACATGTATATCCAGGTCGAGGTGGAAACGCCGAAGAAGCTGACCCGCCGTCAGCGTGAACTGCTTGAGGAGTTCGAGCGCGAGAGCCACAAGGATACGAGCCCGGCGAGCGCCGGTTTCTTCGCCCGCGTGAAAGACTTCTTCGAAGGCAAGAGCGGCTAGGCTGAAAGATGCTGCGCGATCGCGCGCCGCTGTGACTTTATCCAACTGGAGCAGCACATGACGACGACCGCGAAGCTTTTGTTTTTCGCAGGCTCTGCGCGGACGGGCTCGCACAACAAGAAGCTTGCACAGCTCGGTGCAATGATTGCCGAAGTGAATGGCATCCCCGCAACCTTCCTCGATCTCGGCGACTATGCCATGCCGATCTATAACGGCGAGCTTGAAGCCTCAGAGGGGCCCCCGGAGAATGCGAAGAAGCTAAAGACTGTCTTGGAAGCCCACACCGGTGTCTTCATCGCAAGCCCTGAGTACAACGCCTCGATCTCTCCGCTGCTGAAGAACACGCTCGATTGGTTGAGCCGTGTGCGTGCAAAAGGAGAGGCGCCGTTAGAAGTTTTCAAGACGCGCGTGTTTGCCGTCGGCTCAGCCTCTCCCGGTGGCATGGGCGGACTAAGAAGCCTCATCACGCTACGTCATGTATTGGAGCTGGGGCTTGGCGCACTTGTACTGCCCGACCAATTCGCCGTCCCTCGCGCACACGACGCCTTTGGCGAGGACGGGCATCTGACAAATAAGGAAGCCCAAGAACGGTATAAATTGCTCATTCAGAAGCTTGCGCGCGCCGCCCATGTGCTACATGGCTAGGCTATCCGCTAACTAGTTGGCCAGTCTGCCATGAGCCATATCACCGCCAAAGACCGACTCATCGTCGCACTCGACATGCCGACGCTTGAAGAAGCGGGGCGGCTGGTCGCGACGCTCGATGGGAGCGTCACCTTCTATAAAGTGGGTCTGGAACTGCTATTTTCCGGTGGTCTGGAGCTGGCGCATGCCCTCAAGGCGAATGGCAAGCACGTCTTCCTCGACATGAAACTTCTCGATATCGGCAACACTGTTGAGCGCGCAGTTGCAAACGCCGCCGAATTCGGCGCTGATTTCCTGACCGTGCACGGACACGATCTAAAGACGCTGCGTGCCGCCGTAACGGGACGAGGCGGAGGTCACTTAAAGCTTCTGGCGGTGACCGTGTTGACCAACCTGACACCCGACGACCTCGTCCAGCAGGGCACTTCGATGTCACCGTCGGACCTCGTGTTGAGGCGGGCACAGATAGCCCGGGAGTCGGGCTTTGATGGTGTGATCGCATCAGGACAGGAGGCCGGCCGCATTCGCGACGCGGTTGGTCCCGGCTTTCTTATCGTCACGCCGGGAATTCGTTTGACGGGGAGCGCTACCGATGACCAAGAACGGGTGACCACGCCCGGTCACGCCATCGCGGCTGGCGCCGACTACATCGTCGTCGGGCGGCCTATAACGCAAGCCGATGATCCAAAGGCCATCGCGGAGACCTTCATTCACCACATTCGCGATGCCCACGCCCAAGCCGCGCGCAACCACGCCGGTTAGCAGAAAATTTCAAGATTGGAGGACGACCAGCCGATGCCGAAGGGATACGTGATTGCACATGCAGAGGTGACGAACCCGGAGAAATGGGCCGAGTATGTCGCTGCATCCAAGGTGGCGCTCGACAAGTACGGGGGCAAGCCGATTGTGCGCGGGGGCCGTTGCGAAATCACTGAAGGCAAAGGCTGTCCTCGCAATGTCATTCTCGAGTTTGCAAGCTATGACGACGCGCGCGCCTACGCCTTCTCGCCTGAGTACGCTAAGGCGAAGGCGCTACGACAAGGGGCGGGCGTCATCGATATCGTTGTGGTCGAGGGAGTTTGAGCAATCGAGCGACCGTGGTGGCAGCGCTTCATCGAAGGCCTTATTCACATGCCGCACAGTCCAACGAGCAATGGCGGGGCACCCTGGCGCGCCACCGTGTTGACTCTGTTCCCCGAGATGTTCCCCGGCCCATTGACGGTGTCTAACGCCGGCCAAGCGCTAGAAGCCGCGATCTGGTCGCTGCGCACAGTTTCGATCCGCAATTTTGGTCTGGGTAAGCATCGCGCTGTCGACGATGCGCCAGCAGGTGGCGGCGCCGGCATGGTCATGCGCGCCGATGTGCTCGCTGCTGCGATTGATCATGCGTGCTCGGAAGAACTGGACGCACCGTTGATCTACCTCTCGCCACGGGGCGAGCAGTTTAACCAAGTCCTGGCCGCAGAGCTTGCCGCCGGCTCCGGGGTTCTTCTGCTCGCCGGCCGCTTTGAAGGCGTTGACGAGCGCATTATCGCAGGCCGGGCCTTGCGCGAAGTCTCCATAGGAGACTACGTGCTCTCAGGCGGCGAGCTTGCCGCGATGGTGCTGATCGATGCTTGCGTGCGTTTGCTGCCCGGCGTTGTCGGCACGCTCGCTTCGCTCGATCAAGAGAGTTTTGAGGCGGGACTGCTCGAATACCCCCAGTATACCAAGCCCCGCGAGTGGGAGGGACGCACGATCCCCGAGATTCTGCTCTCCGGGGATCACGCGAAAATTGCTGAATGGCGCCGAGCCGAGGCGCTGCGCCTGACGGCACAGCGCCGGCCCGATCTGCTCAACCCCCCAAGATCGGGCGAGAAATCCTGAGAAGACCGTATCGACAAGGGGCTGCGTTTCGGCTATGACGCCCCCAATTCCCCAGTGCTTGCCGTAGCGAAGTACCAGCCTTTCGGGCCGAGCTGCCACAACACATATGTATGCCCAAGGTGCGCAGATGAACATTATCCAAGAGCTCGAACACGAGCAGATTAGGTCCCTCACGGCAAAGCGCGCCGTGCCTGAGTTTGGCCCAGGCGATACCGTGCGCGTGATGGTTAAGGTGATCGAGGGCAGCAACACGCGTCTACAGGCCTACGAAGGCGTCGTTATCGGACGCTCCGGATCGGGTCTCAACGAGAATTTCACGGTGCGCAAGATCTCCTACGGCGAGGGCGTGGAGCGCGTGTTCCCGGTCTACTCACCCTACATTTCCGAGATCGAGGTCCTGCGGCGCGGCAAGGTGCGTCGGGCGAAGCTTTATTACCTGCGCGGGCGTCGCGGTAAATCGGCGCGCATCGCCGAGCGCTCGGATGCGCGCGCGCGCCGCCTGAATGCGCAGTGGAAGGGCTTCAAGAAACAAAAGGGCCAGGCCGACGATCTTTCGCAGATCAAGGGGATCGACGACCATCTTGCGGCACGCTTGCGTCAGGTTAACTGCGTCAAGCTTGAGCAGGTTGCGAACCTTTCCGATGAGGATATTGCAAACATCGACGAGGTGCTGCAGCTCGACGGGCGCATCGAAAAGGACGACTGGATCGCGCAGGCCCAGCGCCTCGTAGCCGAAGCTGCGGCCGTCGAAGTGCCGGCAGAAGAGGAAGCGCAAGAAGAGCCCAAAAAGGATTGAGGCTCCGTCAAATGTGCGCCGGTCCGCTCTAGCGCTGCTCGCGGCAGACATTCTAATAGCTGCTTACGGAAGATTTGCGCGGCCCCTCGAGTGGGGCCGCCTACATTTAACGTGCATTGCGTCGCCAGCAGATTGCACTACATTTCTAAAGCTACGCTATTGACCGCTGGCTCTCAGGAACAACACATGTCGAACGTCGAAGTTGGCCGCGCGCCGGACCGAGATGGCAAAATCAAGCGACACGGGCCGGAAGCATTCGAGGGTATGCGAAAGGCTGGCCAGCTTGCCGCCGAAGCGCTCGACATGCTGGCTAAACACGTGGAGCCGGACGTCACCACCGAGGCATTGGATGATCTCGTTCTGGAGTTCGCGCTGGACCATGGCGCGTATCCAGCGCCGCTGAATTATCGCGGCTTCCCCAAGGCTATCTGCACATCGGTTAATCACGTCGTGTGCCACGGAATTCCCGGGCCCAAGCCGCTACGCGAGGGCGATATACTCAACATCGACGTAACACTGATCGTTGACGGCTGGCACGGAGACACGAGCCGCATGTATGCGGTCGGCCAAATCTCACGGCGCGCGGAGCGGCTTGTGGGCGTGACCTTCGAAGCGCTGAGGCGCGGTATCGCCGCGGTCAAACCCGGTTTGACCACGGGCCACATCGGAGCGGCCATTCAATCGTACGCAGAATCGGAGCGCTGCAGCGTGGTGCGCGACTTCTGCGGTCATGGACTCGGCCAGGTTTTTCACGACCGGCCCAACATTCTTCACTATGGCGAAGAAGGTGAGGGCGTGATGCTGGAACCGGGAATGCTCTTCACCATCGAGCCCATGATTAACCTGGGCCGGCCGCACGTGAAGGTACTGCCCGACGGCTGGACGGCGGTAACGCGCGACAGGGAACTTTCCGCCCAGTTCGAGCATACTGTCGGCGTCACCGAGACGGGGTGCGAGGTCTTCACGCATTCGCCGAACGACCTCGACTATCCGCTCGTTCGCCAGAACTAAGGACTAAGGGGCCGGCACCCATGCCAGGTCGTGGCAACGATGGCGACGGCAGCGACGAACATACGGGGGGCCAAGGATCATTCTTCGAAGGCGCCGCGCCGAGATACGAAGACGTTAGCCAAAACCCTGATCGCCCGCTTTGGATCGTTCGCCGAAGTTGTCACCGCGCCGGAGCCCCTGCTCAAGGAAATTGAGGGCGCGGGCGATGCGGTGGTAACTGAGTTGAAACTCGTGCGCGCTGCCGCACTACGACTGACGCGCTCGGATATCATGCAACGACCTGCGCTCTCCTCCTGGGCCCAGGTGCTCGACTATCTGCGCGCCGCTCAAGGTTTCGAGCACCATGAGCAGTTTCGCATTCTCTTTCTCGACAAGAAAAACCATCTCATCGCCGACGAGGTGCAGCAGCAGGGCACGATTGACCACACTCCCGTTTACGTACGTGAAGTTGTAAAGCGCGCGCTGGAGCTATCGGCCACAGCGATCGTTCTGGTGAACAATCACCCCTCAGGAGACCCAAACCCCTCGCGCGCCGACATCAATATGACGAAGCAAATCGTCGCAGCAGCAACCCCCCTCGGCGTTGCCGTTCACGATCACATCATCGTTGGCCGCGACGGCCACGCGAGCTTTAGAGCGCTGAAGCTTATTTGATTTTTGTGCTCAGCAGTGGCACGAAGCTGCCGGCCCAACGTCATGTTCACTTGATCACACTGGCAAACCCAAAGTTGGTAAAGAGCTTTCATGTGCGGCATTGCGGGAATTCTCGACCTCACCGGCAAACGCGAACCCAGCCGCGCCAAAGTAGAGCGCATGGCAGAAGCCGTCCTGCACCGGGGGCCTGACGACAAAGGCTACCTGTTCGCACCGGGCCTCGGGCTCGCATCACGCAGACTGAGCATCGTCGGTCTCGGTGACGGCAATCAACCCATCTTCAACGAAGATCGCACTGTCGCTGTCGTCTACAATGGCGAGCTGTTCGACTACCCGGAGCGCAAGGCCGAGCTTGAAGCCAAAGGTCACGTGTTTCGCACGCATACGGACACAGAAATCATCGTGCATCTTTATGAGGAGCACGGCGAGGACGTGTTCCAAGAGCTCAAAGGTCAGTTCGCGCTAGCGCTGGTCGACTTTACCAAGCGCACCGTATTCCTCGCACGTGACAGGGTTGGCATTTGCCCGCTGCATTGGTCGCAACAGGGCGACTGGCTCGTATTCGGGTCCGAGATCAAGGCGCTGTTGGCCTCCGGTGAGGTCGCCGCGGCAGCCGATCCGCGCGGGCTCGATCATATGTTTACGTTCTTCGCGATGGGCGCCCGGCGTACAATGTTTGAAGGCGTGAACTCGCTGCTTCCAGGCCACTATCTGAAGATCGAATTTCGCCAGGACGCGCGGCGCACAGAGATCCGCGAGCGGCGCTATTGGGACTTCGACTTCCCCGACGCGGGCCAAGAAGAAGACCCTGAGGATAGCAACAAGCTGATCGATGATTTCGAGTCCACGTTCCGGCGTGCCGTGGAGATCCGCTTGCGCGCTGACGTGCCGGTCGTGGGTTACCTCAGCGGCGGCGTCGATTCTGCTTATGTGCTGGCGAATGCTTCAAAGGTTCGGGGCAGCCCCGTGCCAAGCTTCACCATCCAAATACCCGGAAAGAGTCTCGACGAGAAAGACGATGCGCTTGTCACCGCGCGCCACCTAGGCAGCCAGCCCACGATTTTGAGATGCGATAGCAAAGTCATCACCGACGCCTACCCGCGGCTGATTTCAGCCGCCGATTGCCCCGTCATTGACACGTCTTGTGCCGCTATGTGGTGCCTTGCAAACGAAGTGCACAACCAGGGTTACAAAGTCGCGATGACAGGGGAAGGTTCGGACGAGGCATTCGCTGGTTACGTTTGGTTCAAGATGCGCAACCTTACCTATTGGCTTGACTTCGCCGGCTCACAATCTAGCGACTCTTTTAGCCGGTTCATTCGCAAGCGGGCTGCGCCAGAGACAAAACTGGACGATCTTCGACGCATAGACGAGACCGTAGGGGGAGCGCACGCGCAAATGCTTCTCTATCACCTCGTATCCCAATCGCGGGATCGCTACTTCAGCGCTGACTTGAAGGATCGACTGGGCGATAAGAACGCCTACGAGGATCTGTCACTTGACCTGGAACGCATGCGCCGATGGTCGCCTCTCAACCAGTCTCTCTACTTCGGCTACAAGGTCATGCTGGCGGGACTGCTGATGAATCACAAGGGAGATCGAATCGCCATGGCTAACAGCGTCGAGACCCGCTACCCGTTCCTCGATGATGACGTCATCGCGTTTGCCTCCCGGCTGCACCCGCGCTGGAAGCTGCGCGGCCTTACCAGGGACAAGTACCTTCTGCGCCAGGCGGCCGCGCGCATGCTGCCCAAAGAGGTGGCATTTCGGCCCAAAGGCATGTTCCGCGCGCCCATGGCCGAAACGTTCCTCAACGACCCGCCGCCATTCGTGCAGCAGCTCATAAGCGAGAAAGCGTTACGCAAGACCGGCTACTTCGACGTCGAAGCCGTCCGGAGCGACATTGCGCTTTTTGGCAAAGGGAAAGCGGCCAAGCTGGGGACCTTTGCCAATATGGGATTGAATGGCGTATTGGCAACACAGCTCTGGCACCATCTCTATTTGGATGGAAGCTTATGCGACCTTCCAAACCATGAACCCAAACCACACGTCGAGCGACCGAACAAGACGCAAGCGGCCGCTTGAATATCTAATCAACGACCGCGATCGCGCATGGCTAATGTGCGCAGGCGCAGCGCGTTGAGCTTGATGAAGCCTTCTGCGTCTTTCTGATCGTAGGCGCCCCTGTCGTCCTCGAAGGTAACAAGCGTCGAGGAGTAGAGAGACTTGGGGCTCTCGCGCCCAATGACGATTACGTTGCCCTTATAGAGCTTCAACCGCACCGCACCGTCGACCGGCTCCTGGCTCTTGTCGATCAGCGCCTGCAGCATCTCGCGTTCCGGCGAGAACCAGAAACCGTTGTACACCAACTCCGCGTAGCGCGGCATCAGCTCATCTTTTAGATGCATGGCACCGCGGTCGAGCGTAAGCGACTCGATCGCGCGGTGAGCGTGCCACAGGATCGTGCCGCCGGGCGTTTCGTAAACGCCGCGCGACTTCATGCCAACAAAACGATTCTCGACAAGATCGACGCGGCCGATGCCGTTGTCACGCCCGAGATCGTTAAGCTTTGCAAGAAGCGTTGCGGGCGACAGCTTTTTGCCATCGAGTGAAACGGGATCACCTTTTTCAAATCCGATCGTAACAATCGTTGCGGCATCGGGCGCTTGCTCCGGAGAGATCGTGCGCTGGTAAACGTAGTCCGGTGGCTCCACCGCCGGATCTTCCAACACCTTGCCCTCGGAGGAGGAATGCAACAGATTGGCGTCGACTGAAAATGGAGCCTCGCCACGTTTGTCTTTGGCGACGGGGATCTGATGCCTTGCGGCAAACTCAATAAGGTCTTCGCGGCTTTTGAATTGCCACTCCCGCCAGGGCGCAATGATCTTGATGCCCGGCTCGAGCGCGTAATAGCTCAGCTCGAAACGCACTTGATCGTTGCCCTTGCCGGTGGCGCCATGACAGACGGCGTCGGCCCCCGTGGCTCTTGCGATTTCAATCTGCTTCTTTGCGATTAGCGGCCGCGCGATCGACGTGCCTAGGAGGTAGACCCCCTCATAGAGTGCGTTTGCCCGAAACATCGGGAAGACGCAGTCGCGTACGAACTCCTCGCGCAAATCCTCAATGTAGATGTTTTCCGGCTTAATGCCGAGCATCAGCGCCTTCTCGCGCGCAGGCTCGATCTCTCCGCCCTGACCGAGGTCGGCCGTAAAGGTTACCACCTCGGTGCCATAGGTCTCCTGCAGCCATTTCAGGATGATCGAGGTGTCGAGGCCGCCGGAATAGGCGAGCACCACCTTTTTGATGGACTGCGCAGCTTCGGTCATAGAGTCGGCTTTCAGGATGGTCTGTTCGGATCGGGAGCGCACTATAGGGTGCGCTCACCGCCCTGCAAGTTTCCACGATGCCTATTTCGCGGATCAATCGCAGCGTTGGACAGAGTGCGTTACCGCTTAAGCAAATCGGAATGTGGCCATCATCGCATTGATGTTAAACGGCGAGAAACCGGCCTGCGTCATAAATGAATTAGGAGGCCAGAACGACGTGACGGCCTGCCCGCCGCTGGTTTGATAGCTCTCGAAAACCTGCTTCACCGAGACAACCGCTGCATCCGCTGCATCTATCGCAGCGACGTTTGCCTCCGCCGTCGGCCAAGCGACCGAACGCGGAACGCCTGCCGACATCAGCATAACCGCCATCGGCCAGACAGCCGGCGAGGCCGCAACTGGTAACATGCCAAACCACGCGGCAAACGGAGAGGACAACGCGTTTCCAAGCTCGCTATTCGCCGTTGGTGGTAGCCAACGCGGGTCATTCATCCAATCAAACGGCGAAAACGGCGTCGGCATTGCACCCTGACGGACGAACGAAAATCCGGCCTGCTCTTTCGTTCCTGGCGTCTTGTCGTCTCCAGTAGGCTGCAAGGCGTCAGCCCAGAAATTCAGAACCCGACTGGTAACGTCCGCATAAGCCGCGATCGTGGCCGCCGTATAACCGAAGGCGGCGTCCGTACAGCTGCGCGCGAAGCGGGCCTGGAGCTTTGGATCGAGCACGATGCTGTCGCCCTTTCATGGCTCTCGAACGCGGTGCCGCTCATTCATTAGATTTCAGCTCCATTGCCTCGCGACGATTAGTCAATGGGATAAGCAACTCTAGTCCGTCTGGGACACTCCAACAAGATCGATGCCACGCGCACCCTAAGAATTTCGTAATCTGATCCGGCCGATCTCACTTAAGCCTCATCGGGAATCTCCGCTCCGGCGTGCGACTCCTCATTGATCGCGCCGTCGTCGCGTCGCCCGCCGGCGCGCCTGCCGGCCGTCATCCAATAGGCAAAACCTCCGAAAAATCCGAGCGTCAGGAAGGCCCGGAAGGCGTAGTCGTTGACGATCGTCGGCTCGCCGACAACCTCGACCAAGTAGTGAGCGCCAAATCCGCCCAGCGCGAGCGCTATGGCGACGAGCACATAGTAGATCCAAGACCGAATGTTCAACCCTTCGCCAATTGCTATGGCAACTAATGCAAACGGAAACGCGAAGATTGCCACGTGTGTCGCCGCGAGAAGGGATAGCATCCCGGCGCTGCCGAGCCGCTCCCATCGCAAATCGGCGGGCAGCGTCGCAATATCGGCTGGCGTTATGACGAACGCGACGACCGCCGCGCCAGCGACGAGACACGCGATGATGAAACCGAACAGAACCCGGAACATCGTGCCAAACATGCTCTCACCTACTCGTCTCACCAAAGTCCGTTTGAGCTTACAAGGCTTAAATCCTCTCGCTCAATAAAAAACAGACCTCCTGCCTAACGACGCTCACTTAAGCATTGCGCCCGGCAATAAGCCAGTAGACGAAGCCACCGGCGAACCCGGCCGTGGCGAAGACCTGCAAAACGGTGGTTTCCGGGATCACGACGTTGCCGGACTCGGTCATGCGCGCGAGCATGGGCATCGCCGCCAGCGCCACCCCCCCACCAGCAACATAATAGATCGCGCTGCGAATGCGGGCGATTTCGCCGACAATGACCACCACGAGAGCCGGTATCAGCGTAAGACCCGTGGCAAGCAGAAGACCCTGCTGCGTTAGGTCAAACATGGCGACGATAACGTCGTCCCCAGACCGGTTCCCTTGCAGGGCGCCGGTAATGCGCTCCAACCCCAAGGTGAAGAGCACGAAACCAGAAACCAAGGCGGCTATCAGTAGCGCTATGGGTATAACGATAAAACGACCAACAGTGCTCCAGAACACTCGACCTAGTCTCCGCTTCCCTCGACCTCTGCGGCCGATTGCGCAGGCGTCTTGTTACGTTCACTCGCCTTTAAGCGTACGCTTGCTGATCTAAGCTGGCCGCATGCAGCAAAGATATCGCGACCGCGCGGGGAGCGTACCGGGCTAGCGTAGCCAGCTCGGTACACGACTTCAGAAAAACGCTCGATCTGCTCCCAATCCGAACACTCATAAGGCGCGCCCGGCCAGGGGTTGAATGGAATGAGGTTGATCTTGGCGGGGATTCCGGCCAGCAATCGCACCAGTTCGCGCGCCTCGGCAAGGCTATCGTTGACGCCCTTTAGCATCACGTATTCAAACGTGATGCGCTTGGCGTTCGAGAGGCCCGGATAGTTACGGCAGGCGTCGAGTAACTCAGCAATGGGGTATTTGCGGTTGATGGGCACGAGCTCGTCGCGCAGCTCATCGCGGGTTGCGTGCAGCGAGATGGCAAGCATAGTGCCGGCCTCCACGCCCCAACGGACGATCTCAGGCACGATGCCAGACGTGGACAGTGTGATGCGCCGCTTGGAAACCGAAAGACCTTCGCCGTTGGCAGCGGTATCCATCGCCTCCTTGACGTTGTCGAAATTGTAGAGCGGCTCGCCCATGCCCATCAGCACGATGTTGGTGATCTTGCGCTCGGTCATGGGCAACAGGTGCCCATCATCGGGCGGCGTCGCGCCTGACCAGTCGCCGATGCGATCGCGCGCCAGGAGGATCTGACCGACGATCTCCTGCGTCGTGAGATTGCGCACCAAACGCTGTGTGCCCGTATGGCAGAAGGTGCACGTCAGGGTGCAGCCAACTTGGCTTGAAATACACAACGTGCCGCGACCGGCTTCGGGGATATAGACCGTCTCGATCTCTGGCGCCTTCGCCTCCGTGCCCCGCTTCGGGAGCCGCATGAGCCACTTGCGCGTACCGTCAACGGAGACCTGTTCGGTGACGATCTCAGGCCGCTCTAGTGTGTAGCGCTCGGCGAGCGCGACACGCAGCTCCTTTGATACATCGCTCATCGCGTCAAAGCCGGTGACGCCGCGCACGTAGATCCAGCTCCAAAGCTGATTGGCGCGCATGCGAAGCTGCTTCTCTGGCACACCAGATTGGGCTAGTTCCGAACGCAGGCCGTCGAGGCTAAGCCCGGCTAGGGAGGGCTTTGTCGGCGATTGGGCGGCTGAGTCCAGAATGGACACCACGTCGGTATCGATAGCGAGAGCCATGTGAGCCTGCGAGAAGAGCGGATTGCGCCTTTATCTAGCGTCTCTTGTCCTCGGCTGAAAGACGGTCATGGCTGTTCAACATGCCACAGCCATCCGCTTTCCCCGGTCCGCAAGGGAAGGAATGGGAGAAAAAAGCGCCTGAATGCTGGAATAACTCAGTTCAGCTTGCGCTCAACTGACCCCTCCGGCCCGCCAATTGGCAGGCGCGGAAACCATCAATCTGCAGAAATGCCGGCGAATTTGCGCGGCCGGCCTTAGGCAACTGGTACCCAGCGTCCAGCCACGAAGCCAAATGCCACAGCGTCAGGATGCTTCTTGGCCGACGTGCTCAACTGCTCCGCTGACTTGATGTCGTCGGACTGGATGACACGGGCCCCACTGGTGCCAGTCAACGCATTGCGAAACCCACTCAGCAGGATGACCCGCTTACCTCGGACCTCGATCTTGGGGCATGCCATTACGTTACCTCCTAGCAGATGGCGGCGCTGCTAGAAGCGGACATGAGGGGAGCCATCAATGCCTCCCGCACAAACAATAACCCGCAGCAAAAACCGACCATCCACAACATCATCTATACGAAACAAATGTTAAATGTGGAACAATATTCCGCTGCGGTAAGTTAAGAGATAAGTGGACAAAATTGATGCACTGCAACGTAGTGTTCTTGCGCGCGACTTAAAGAATAAATTTCGACAAGTCTGTGTTCTCCGCGAGATCACCAAGACGCGATGTCACGTACTCAGCGTCGATGGTAATTGACTGACCACCGCGGTCAGACGCATCAAACGAAATTTCATCAAGCACACGCTCCATCACGGTTTGCAAACGTCGCGCGCCGATGTCCTCGACCGACGAATTGACCTGCACGGCCGTATCGGCGAGGGCGTCGACGGCGTCGTCGGTAAAAGTTAGGGCTAAGTTCTCAGTGCCCATAAGCTCCACATATTGCTTGATGAGGCTCGCTTCGGGTTCCGTCAGGATGCGGCGAAAGTCTTCCCGTGTCAGAGGCTTCAGCTCCACGCGAATGGGCAACCGCCCCTGCAGCTCAGGCAGAAGATCGGAGGGCTTTGCCACGTGAAAGGCGCCCGAGGCGATGAACAGCACGTGGTCCGTTTTCACCGGCCCGTACTTGGTGGAGACCGTCGTACCTTCGATAAGCGGCAACAGATCGCGCTGCACGCCTTCACGCGATACATCACCACCGATACGCCCCGCCTCCGTCCGCGAGCAGATTTTATCGATCTCATCCAAGAAGACGATGCCATTGTTCTCGACCGCGTCGATAGCGTCAGCCACGATCACGTCTGTATCGATCAGCTTGTCGCTTTCTTCCGCGATCAGCACGTCGTGACTTTCGGCGACAGTAATCCGGCGCGTCTTGGTGCGCTGCCCGAAGGCCTTGCCCAGAATGTCGCCGATATTAACGGCGCCAATAGAGGCACCGGGGGCGCCGGGGATCTCAAGCATCGGCAAACCGGAACCGGCATCCGAAACCTGGATCTCAATTTCCTTGCCGTTGAGTTCACCGTCGCGCAGCCGCTTGCGGAAACTTTCCCGCGTCGTCTCAGACGCTCCTGGGCCGACCAGCGCATCGAGTACGCGCTCTTCGGCGTTCTTTTCGGCATTGGCGCGAACCTCTTTTCGCCTGACGTCTTTGACAAGCGCAATAGCGACCTCAAGCAGATCGCGCACGATGCTCTCCACGTCCCGGCCGACATAGCCAACCTCGGTAAACTTAGTCGCTTCCACCTTTATAAATGGCGCGCCCGCGAGCTTTGCAAGCCGCCGCGAGATCTCCGTCTTGCCGACACCGGTCGGCCCGATCATGAGGATGTTCTTGGGCATCACTTCCTCTTTGAGGTCACCCGTAAGTTGCTGCCGGCGCCAGCGGTTGCGCAAGGCGATGGCAACGGCACGCTTGGCGTCGTTCTGGCCAACGATGAAGCGGTCCAGCTCGGAGACAATTTCACGGGGGAAGAAATGAGTCATGAAAGTTGGGGCCTCAATGTGTGGAAATAAATTTCAGGCTGACAATGCAGCCGTTGTGGCGACGACTTCGAGCGAGCCTGCGAGCAGCAAGTAGAACCAGGCCATCTTGCACGTACTCCATTGCTTGCGTTTCCGCTACCGGCTTGACGGAAGGGTCTCAATGACGACGTTGGTGTTGGTGTAAACGCAGATCTCGGCGGCAATGGCCATCGCCTTGCGTGCGATCTCCTCTGCATCAAGAGGCTGATCGCGTAGGGCGCGCGCGGCGGCCAGTGCGTAGTTGCCGCCCGATCCGATGCCCATGACATCGTTTTCGGGCTCAAGCACATCGCCCGTACCGGTCAGTACAAGCGTAGTTTCACGATCGGCGACGATCATCATCGCCTCAAGGCGGCGAAGATAGCGGTCGGTGCGCCAATCCTTGGCCAGTTCCACGCACGCACGAGTGAGCTGGCCTGGATATTGCTCAATCTTGGTCTCCAGCCGCTCAAACAGCGTAAAGGCATCGGCAGTAGCACCGGCGAAACCGCCAATAACGTCACCCTTACCGAGCGTGCGTACCTTGCGGGCATTGGATTTGACGACGGTGGCCCCAATACTGACCTGGCCGTCGCCGGCGATAACGACACGACCATCTTTACGAACGGTCAGTATAGTCGTCCCATGCCAGGGAGTAGACTGAGCTGGATCGAAAGCAAGTGTTCGCATTGCATTTGCATCTACGTGAGGAGAGGGCGCGGTAGCGGTGCGGCTCTGGTAGGACAGGGCTCAAGCTGATAAACGCTCAGGTTTGGTGACGCAAGTGATGGCCATGAGGAGTCCTTTGAAACGGCAAGCCACAATTTCCCGCAAGACCAAGGAGACGCTGATCACGGCGACCGTCGATCTGGACGGCTCGGGGACCTTTGACGTGAAAACCGGCATCGGTTTCCTCGATCATATGTTGGAGCAATTGGCCCGCCATTCAATGATCGACATTACTTTGAAAGCCGCCGGCGACTTGCACATCGATTTCCATCACACGGCTGAGGACACCGGCATAGTGCTGGGTCAAGCTGTCGCCGAGGCGCTGGGCGATAAAAAGGGCATCACCCGATACGCCGACGTGCATTTGCCCATGGATGACACCTTGACGCGCGTCGCAGTTGACGTCTCGGGCCGCCCTTACCTCGTTTGGAAGGTCGAGTTCTCTAAGCCCAAAGTTGGCGAAATGGATACCGAGCTCTTCCGGGAATGGTTCCAGGCCTTCGCGCAGAACGCCAGCATCACGCTGCATGTAGAGAACCTCTATGGTGAGAACAACCACCACATCGCCGAAACTTGCTATAAGGGCTTAGCGCGAGCGCTGCGGCGTGCGGTCGAACCTGACCCGCGCCAAGCCGATCGCGTGCCCTCCACCAAGGGCACGCTTGCTGGGTGAGCGCATTGTTTTTTGTACCCGGAGGACGCACGCGCGTGGTCGTCTACACCGTGCACGAGTCGCCAAAACCGCTGGCCGATCCATTGGAACGCGCTGCGCGCCTCGTCTTCATAAATGACCGGTTCCATTGGCTTGCCGCGATCTTCCCGGCGATCTGGCTGCTCGTGAAGTGGATGTGGTGGGAACTCGTTGCCTATCTTGTCCTGATCAGCGCACTCATCGGCGTCTTGGACGTCCTCGGCGCTACCCCGGCGACCGTAAGTATTATCGTCGTCATCGTCCAGATCGTGTTCGGCTTTGAAGCCGGTGCGCTTTATCGCGCCTCGCTCGCACGCCGCGGCTGGCGCATGCTAGGAACTGTTGCAGCGCGCAATACGGTCGAGTGCGAGCGCCGATTCTTCGAGGCTTGGCTACCGCAATTGCCATCCGCTCCATTGTCCGACGTCACGGCAACAGCAGCAAACGAGGGCATTTCGTCACGGATGGCGACTGCCAGTTCGCACGCCAAAAACGCGTTCGGACGTTGGCTACGCATGTTGGGGGCAAAGGCTTAAGCAGGAATGCAAAGCGTCGTTATCGTCGACTATGGCTCGGGAAACCTTCACTCCGCGAGCAAAGCTTTTGAGCGTGCGGCCCGCGAAAGCGAGGTCAACGCCAAAATCCTTGTTACAGCGAACCCCAAGGCCGTTGCAGCGGCCGATCGTATCGTGCTGCCAGGAGTTGGAGCCTTTGGCGACTGCAAACGCGGCATTGAAGCTGTCGTTGATTTAAGACCGGCACTTGAAGAGGCTGTGCGAGAAAACGGGCGACCGTTCCTCGGCATCTGTGTCGGCATGCAACTGTTGGCAACGCGCGGCCTGGAGTTCGAGGTGACAGAAGGTCTTGGGTGGATCCCCGGCGAGGTGCGCGCCATCGAACCAAAGGACCCGGCACTCAAGATCCCGCATATGGGTTGGAATACGCTAACAGTCGTCAACCCACATGCGCTGCTCGACGGGATTAAGACCGGCCCCAGCAGCTTGCACGCATACTTCGTACACTCCTATCACTTGATGCCGGACGATGCCGCGTCAGTCATCGCGCTGACGGACTATGGCTGCAACGTCACGGCCATGGTCGCCAAGGACAACATCGCAGGCACGCAGTTCCACCCTGAAAAGAGTCAGACCTTAGGCCTCAGGCTGATCGCCAACTTTCTAAAGTGGCAGCCCTAGAGCAAGATCGTTCTTGATGGAATCGCTCACCAAGCCCAGAAGGTTCCTAGCAGACAAGTGAATCTTGCTCTAGGCTCTAGACCCTAAATCAAAAGTGTAGAGACGTGATTCACGTTTCACTTGGACGCAATTCGCGCTTCCAAGTGAAACGATCAGGCTCTAGCGGCACCAAACACAACTCTTCGGCACAAGCGAAATGGCCGCCCTGAGGGGCGGCCATCGCGCTGTGTCGAGAGAGAGAAAGAAAAAAAACCTTTCGGCTCAGCATGCAGTGGCGAGTGGCAGCTCGGGCTGCGTATTGGGCTCCACCGGTGCTGGGAAGGCAACGACGTTGGAGTCATCAGTGATTTCGAAGGCTGCGCGCCGCTGGCGGAACCAGCGCAACGCCGTATTGGTGAGCACCGCGTCGTCCTGCACCTCCTGGATCAGAAGGCCGTCATCTGCGGTGAGAAGCGTTGAAAGTCGCGCCTCGATCGTCTCTTCGCGTTCGTCTGTCTTCATGTACCAGGTCTGATCAAGCGGTCGCGCCCAGGAATGGCCGGCAGCCATGATTTCTTGCGCCAGCACGTGCCTGTTGCGGTTAGGATTCGCGAGGTCATAGGAGATGATGAGGGTGCGCATGGCGGTCTTTCTTTAGGTTTGGGCTTCATGGGGAAACGCCGTTACAAACCCCCGAGTGCTTCGTTTTCGTCTTCGGAACGCAATGAGAACATGCCACGAATCACTAGGCTTGTCCATCATTTGTTCTCTTCATGTTCCGCATCCGACTTTACTGGGTAGGAATGGGGCTGGCAGCGGCGGCCCTGCTAATCAAACAGCGCGAGCTGATCGGCATGTGGCCCATGTGAAATACGCCGGTGCGGACCATAGTCCACGCGATCGATCAGCGAGGGGTAGCGCGCCGCAAACACTTCAAGTGCCTTGTCGCGTGTGCCGGCGAAGCGCACCTCCTCCCAGATCTCGTAGAGGCGGCGTGGATCGCAGCCATAACGGCGCACGAGGTCACTGTGGCGGATCCGGAGCCAGCGCGCAATCCAGATATCGACGGCGTCCGCTTCGGTTAGCGGACGGGGCGCCGGCAGCGGCGTAGGTGTGGTGAAAAACGCTAGAGCCATGACATACAAAGAGACACGATCGACACCAGCCTTGACTTCGCTGACCGGGACCTCTCTATCGGTGTCAATGAAAGCAATCTGATGGCTAAAGTTGCGGACGCCACGCACGCGTGCCGTCGACCCATGAGAGTCCCTTGATCCTCTTTCCCGCTATCGACCTCAAAGACGGCCAATGCGTACGCCTCAAGCTCGGCGAGTTGAGCGAGGCGACCGTCTTCAATGACGACCCGGCAGCGCAAGCGCGCACGTTCCAGGCCCAAGGGTTTCAATACCTGCACATTGTCGACTTGAACGGCGCGTTCGAAGGCAAGCCTGTCAACGCTGCCGCAGTCGATGCGATCCTGGCCGCAGTCGAGATTCCCGTGCAGCTCGGTGGTGGTATCCGCGACCTTGAAACGATCGAGATGTGGCTCTCCAAGGGTGTTTCGCGCGTCATTCTCGGCACGGCTGCCGTAAACAACCCCGACGTCGTAGTGCGGGCGTGCAAGGCCTATCCCGGACGCATCGCCGTTGGCATCGACGCTAAGGACGGCAAGGTTGCGGTTGAAGGGTGGGCGCAAACGAGCGCGTTGACTGCGGACGAGCTTGCACGCCGCTTCGAGGATGTGGGCGTTGCCGCCATCATCTATACGGACATCGAACGCGACGGCATCATGAAAGGGCTCAACTTCGAGGCCACAGCGGCGCTAGCGAGCGCAACCAAAATCCCGGTTATTGCGTCAGGCGGGCTCGCCTCCATCGAGGATGTCGAAGCGTTGACGCGACCGGAGTACACTATGCTTGAAGGCGCCATTATGGGCCGTGCCCTTTACGACGGCCGCATTGATGCGCGCGCGGCTTTAGCCCTCACGAATGCAGCCTAAAGGGCGTACGACTAACGTGCTCAAGACCCGCATCATCCCTTGTCTCGACGTCAAAGACGGCCGTGTCGTCAAAGGTATCAACTTTGTCGATCTCATCGACGCGGGCGATCCTGTGGAAGCAGCTGCCGCTTACGATGCCGCAGGCGCCGACGAACTTTGCTTTCTCGACATTACGGCGAGCCACGAAGAGCGCGACACTATCTTTCACATCGTCGAACAAACCGCTGAGCGCTGCTTCATGCCTCTGACCGTGGGCGGCGGCGTGCGCACAATCGCCGACATCGGCCGGTTGCTCAACGCCGGCGCCGACAAAGTGTCGATCAACACAGCGGCGGTGACGAATCGCGAGTTCGTGAAAGAGGCCTCCGAAAAGTTTGGCAACCAATGCATCGTCGTCGCCATTGATGCCAAGAAGGTGTCGAAGCCGGGCGAGCCCAATAAATGGGAAATCTTCACCCATGGCGGGCGCACGCCGACGGGCATCGACGCTATCGAGTACGCGAAAGAGGTGGTGGCTTTGGGCGCGGGCGAAATCCTGCTGACATCCATGGACCGCGACGGCACGAAAGCCGGGTTTGATCTCGATCTGACCCGTTCCATCTCGGACACCGTGAGCGTGCCTGTCATCGCCTCAGGCGGCGTGGGCACGCTTGATCATCTTGTCGAGGGCGTCACTAAGGGCGGTGCGAGCGCAGTGCTTGCTGCTTCGATCTTTCACTTCGGTACGTATTCGATCGCGCAAGCCAAAGAGCACATGGCAGCCGCCGGCATTGCGGTTCGACCGCCCGGCTAGAGCAAGGTCGTTCTTTATGGAAACACTCAGCCGTGCCCCGGAAGGTCTCCAACAGATGAGTGAATCTTACTCTAGATCAAAAGTGTAGAGGGCACCTCGAAAAATAACCCATACTCCGATTTATGCGAGTCTGATGCCTGACAGATTGATTCGGGCGGGGCACGATGGCGCAGATTGGGTTTTTCGATTCCGACAGGCGGCTTGAGCTTCTGTCGAAGAAAGGTG
>JAAERO010000153.1 GCA_024230315.1 Hyphomicrobium sp. | reverse complement strand
TTGAGCCGGGACGCATCGGATTTTGCTTCACCCGTTGGGTGCACCATTATGACCCCGCATCTATTCGCCTAAGATGCTGATGATAATATCTGAATCGGTAAGTTGGGCCTCTCTCTAACCGACTTATCTGGGCAATGCGGGATCATATCTCCTGGCCTGTCCCAAGCTCCGTTGCGACAATTCTACGGCGGCCCGGTGGGGCTTACACCCGCGGAGCAGTGACTACTCTTTCGTGCTCTCTTCTTCGCCGGACTTCTCTTCGTCGGAACCATCCTTTTTGCCCGACATCTCCTTCAGCTTGGCAAAAACGCGGGCTTGCTCCTCTGCGGGGGTTTCATCCCGCACCTCCTCCTCAGGCTTGGGCGTTAAGATCTCCGCCATGGGTCGCTCGGCGGCAACCGCCGTGGTTGCCTCGGTCGGCAGCAGCGTGCCGGCCTTCTCCGTGCCCTTCTGGTCCCGCTCTAAACGCCGCGCGGCCTTCAGCACTTCGTTGTCGAGGTCGATCTGCGAGCACAGACCAAGCGTTACGGGATCTTGGGGCGTGAGGTTTGGGGCGTTCCAATGGGTGCGGTCGCGGACCTGGCCGATCGTCGGCTTCGTGGTGCCAACTAGGCGCATGATCTGGCTGTCCTTGAGCTCGGGATGGCTGCGCAGGATCCAGAGCACCGCGTTGGGGCGGTCATGGCGGCGCGAGACGGGCGTGTAGCGCGGGCCCCTTTTGGTTGGCATAGGGGGTATGACTACTTTGGGCTCGGCAAGGTGGAGTTCGTGCGTCGGATCGCGCTCGGCAATTGCAATCTCATCGCGCGTCAGCTGCCCAGACGTCACCGGGTCGAGGCCCTTGATGCCCTGGGCGACGTCACCATCGGCGATACCCTTGACCTCAAGCACGTGCAGCCCACAAAACGCCGCGATCTGATCGAACGTCAGCGATGTATTCTCGACCAGCCACACGGCGGTGGCTTTGGGCATTAGGGGTTTACGGTCGCTCATAACGGCTTTACCTCCGGCTTCCTACGGTACGTCCGCAGGGCCAAAATATTCGGGGCAACTGGGGAATAGTGCCTTATAGCTCGCCGCAGCGTGTTCACGCAACCATGGATCAGGGGTAAGTGGCGGCGCGTTATTGCCCGCCGGGGCTAGCGCAGATAGTGTCGCGTGGCGCGAAATGAGCGGTAATGAAAAGGAGATGCGGAAGCAATGACAGCGGCAAAGGGCGTTTTCTTCGAGGACCTTAGTGTGGGGCAGGAGGCAAGCCTTTCTAATACTGTGAGCGGGGCCAATATCGTCGCCTTTGCCGAAATTTCGGGTGACCGGAACCCCGTTCACCTTGACGCCGACTATGCGGCGGCGACGATGTTCAAGGAGCGCATCGCCCACGGCATGCTATCGGCGGCATACATCTCGGCGGTGTTCGGCATGAAGTTGCCCGGACCAGGCGCTATCTACATGTCACAAACGCTTAAATTCAAAGCGCCGGTCAAGATTGGAGATACCGTCGTCACCACCGTGAAAGTGGCTGAGCTGATGCCGGAGAAGCGGCGTGCGCGCTTTGAATGCGTCTGCACTGTTAACGACAAGCCCGTCGTCGAAGGCGAAGCGATGCTAATGGTGCCGGCGCGTCCGGCCTAAGCGCGTTTTGAGCGCAGGAGCATTTGCCACGATGCGGCTGGTGCACGGTTTTCAGGGAGTGCCTGACGCGGCCCGCGGTGCCGCGCTCGCCATAGGTAACTTCGATGGCGTGCACCGGGGGCATCAGGCATTGCTTGCAGCCTCGGTCGCGAAGGGTAAGGAGCTTGTCGCGCCGGCAGGGGCGTTGATCTTTGAACCGCATCCGCGTGAATTTTTCCACCATGAAGAGCCGCACTTCCGGCTGACGACCCTGGCACAGAAACTGGCGATCTTCGAAGCGCTCGGCTTGGACCTTGCGATCGTGCTCGCGTTCGACGCTAAGCTTGCCAAGCTGCCGGCCGAAGCGTTTATCTCCAGCGTGCTCATCGACGGTTTGGGCGTCCGGCATGTCGTTATCGGGCACGATTTCTTTTTTGGTAAGAACCGCGGTGGCACGCCGGAGCTTATGCAAACCGCGGCCGATAGGCTCAGCTTCGGCCTCAACGTCGTTTCGCCCGTTGCCGAGGGAGGTGAAGCTTTTTCCTCCAGCATTATTCGGCTGCATCTTGCGCAGGGCGATGTAAAGGGAGCCGCACAAATGATGGGGCGTTGGTGGCGCGCGGGCGGCACGGTGATCGGTGGTGCCAAGCGGGGCTTGGGGCTGGGCTTTCCCACAGCCAATGTGCCGCTGGCGCGCGGTACGGGCCTGGGTCATGGCATTTACGCGGTGCGAGTCCATTTAGGATCGGACCGCTACGACGGAGCGGCATATCTGGGCACACGGCCGACTTACGACGACGGTATGCCGGTTCTTGAAGTGTTTCTTTTCGACTTTGATGGGGATCTCTATGACCGTGCGATCGAGGTGGAATTCATCGATTTCATTCGTGATGACCGCAAGTTCGATACGAGCGAAGCGCTGATCGCACAGATGCAACAGGATTGCGCCAGGGCCTGCGACATTTTGAGCAGTGCCAGTACGGCCCCGCGAGTATGAAGGCTCTGGGAGCCTTTCTGGATCAGCGACGGGCATGCTGCTAGAACCCCCCGCGTGAAACCCGGCGAGATGGATTATGGCGAATAACACGGGCGGCGACGGCGGTGCCGTCAAGGCCAAGAAAACGAAAGGAGCCGCACCCGGTGAGCCCGCAGCAGCGAAGGCTGACGCGGAGGGTGATGGAACGCGCGAAGGGCGCAACTGGGGTAAGACGCTCTTTTTGCCGAAAACCGATTTTCCCATGAAGGCGGGGCTGCCTAATCTGGAGCCACGTCTGCTGCAGCGCTGGGAAGAGATTGGGCTCTACGACCGTCTGCGGCGGAAAGCACGCAATCGCGCAAAGTTCGTGCTGCATGATGGACCGCCCTACGCCAACGGCCACATCCACATTGGGCACGCGCTCAACAAGATCCTCAAGGACCTCGTTGTGAAGTCGCAGCAGATGCTCGGGTTCGATTCCAACTACGTGCCCGGCTGGGACTGTCACGGTCTGCCGATCGAGTGGAAAATCGAGGAGAACTATCGCGCCAAGGGGCGCAACAAGGACGCCGTTCCGATCAATGAGTTTCGCCACGAGTGCCGCGAGTTTGCCGCGCATTGGATCAATGTGCAGCGCGAGGAGTTCCAGCGCCTCGGCATCGTGGGCGATTGGGCGCATCCCTATTCAACAATGAACTATAGCGCAGAGGCGACGATCGCCGGCGAACTGATGAAGTTCGCTATGAACGGCACGCTTTACCGTGGCTCCAAGCCGATTATGTGGTCTGTTGTCGAGAAGACGGCACTGGCGGAGGCTGAGGTCGAGTATCTAGACTATCAGTCCGACATGATCTGGGTGAAGTTTCCGATCACATGGGCAAACTCGAGCAGCAAAGTTCCTGCGAGTGCGGATGCATCCAATTTGCTGGACGCTTCGATTGTAATCTGGACGACGACGCCATGGACGATTCCTGGCAACCGCGCGATCTCCTTCTCGTCCAAGATCAGATATGGCGTCTATGAAGTCACCGCGGCGCCGGAGGGCAACTGGGCAAAACCGGGTGATAAATTTGTGCTGGCCGAAAGCTTGGCCTCCGATTTTATGAAGGCGGCGAAGGTGGAGGACTTCGAACAGCGCCGAGTGATCGGGGCAGACGAATTGGCGCGCGCGATTTGTGCCCATCCGCTGAATGGCCTGGGTTACACCTTCGACGTACCCTTGCTCGATGGCGACCACGTCACAGAAGACACCGGCACTGGCTTTGTTCATACCGCTCCCGGCCACGGTGCCGACGACTATCTTATCTGGACGGCAAATCAGGCGGCACTGAAAGAGCGTGGCATCGACACGGCGATACCCTTCACCGTCGATGCCGATGGCATTTTCACTGAGGACGTTCCAGGCTTTACGGGCAAGCGTGTGCTCACCGAGAAGGGCGCCAAGGGTGATGCCAATGACGCCGTAATCAACGCGCTTTTCGACGCCAACGCGCTGATCGCGCGCGGGCGCCTCAAGCACCAGTACCCACACTCCTGGCGCTCAAAAAAGCCCGTTATTTTCCGCAACACACCCCAGTGGTTCATCGCTCTGGATAGGCCGCTCGGGCGTAACAAGAAGAGCGGCAATCTCACGCTGCGCGAGGCGGCGCTCAAGGCCATCGGCGAGACCGAGTGGGTACCGAACGTCGGTGAAAATCGCATCCGCGCCATGGTCGAGCAGCGCCCCGACTGGGTCGTGTCGCGCCAGCGCGCCTGGGGCGTGCCGTTTACCGTATTCCGCAACCCGCAAACGGGCGATGTCATCCCGTCGGCGAAGTTCAAGAAGTCGAATGAGTTGATTGCACGTATCACGCTGGCCTTCACTGAGGACGGTGCCGACGTGTGGTTTGCTGCCGGCGCCAAGGAACGTTTCCTTGAAGGTCTCGTCGATGACCCGGCCGACTGGGAGCAAGTGCGCGATATCCTCGACGTTTGGTTCGATTCAGGTTCCACGCATGTCTTTATGCTCGAAGATCCCAAGCACTTTCCCGGTCTTGCCGGGATCGAGCGCGTGCGCGATGGGGGGCAAGACCGCGTTATGTACCTGGAAGGCTCCGATCAGCATCGCGGATGGTTTCAGTCGTCACTTCTGGAATCCTGCGGCACGCGCGGCCGAGCGCCATACGACATCGTGCTCACCCACGGCTTCATCCTCGATGAGAAGGGTGAGGACAAGATGTCGAAGTCGAAGGGCAACGTGCTGTCTCCGCAAGACGTAATGAAGGCGTCGGGCGCCGACATTCTGCGGTTGTGGGTGGCATCGGCCGACTACGCTCACGATATCCGCTTTGGACCGGGCATCGTGAAGCACTCGGTGGAGGCCTACCGCAAGCTGCGCAATACGCTGCGTTGGATGCTGGGTGCGCTTGCTCACCTTGAGCCCAAGGACAAGATCAAGTTCAAGGACATGCACGAGCTGGAGTTGGAGCGCTTGATGCTGCACCGGCTTTGTGAGGTCGATGAAGAGGTGCGTGAAGCCTATGCAACGTATGACTACCGCAAAGTCGTAGCGTTGCTTTCGCAGTTCATGAACTCTGAGCTTTCCGCTTTCTATTTTGATATCCGCAAGGATGCGCTGTATTGCGAGCCTCATTCGAGCGTGAAGCGGCGCGCAGCACTTTCGGTTATCGATGTGCTGTTTGACGCGCTGGTGGCGTGGCTCGCACCAATCGTATCGTTTACGGCGGAAGAGGCTTGGCTCACGCGTCACGATTCCGATGAGGGGTCGGTGCACTTGGAGACCTTCCCGGAGATCGACAAAAGCTGGCGCAACGACGAATTGGCGCGGAAATGGGAAAAAGTGCGTGCTGTGCGCCGCGTCGTGACCGGCGCGTTGGAGCTGGAACGTGCTGACAAGCGTATCGGGTCAAGCCTGGAGGCTGCGCCAGAGGTCTACGTCGCCGACAACGAGATGTTGCGCGCTCTTGAAGGAGTCGATCTGGCCGAAATCGCCATCACCAGCGCGGCAAAACTTATTGCTAAGGCGCCGCCCGATGGTGCCTTTGTGCTGCCCGATGTGCCGGGCGTGGGCGTGGTGCCGAGTCGTGCTGTGGGGAGAAAGTGCGCCCGCTCTTGGCGCATTCTTGCCGGTGTCGGCGCGGATCCCGAATTCCCTGATCTATCGCTGCGCGATGCCGCCGCGGTCCGCGAGTTCGACCAGCAGGCGAAGGATGCGCCGGCATGACGAGCTCCAACTCAGCAATCCAAAGCTGGATGTGGGGTCCGTTCTCGCGATGGGGGCTCACCGTGCTGATCGCCACTTTCGTCATCGACCAGGCCGTCAAGTGGTGGATGCTGGGTGTCTTTCACATAGCCGAAAAGGGCAGGGTCGCCGTAACACCGTTTTTCGACCTGGTCTTCGTCAAGAACCGCGGGATCAGTTACGGTCTTTTCAAGCTGGACACTTTTATGGGTCAGGTCGTGTTGGCGGCCATGGGGGTGGCGGCCACGTTGGCGCTTTGGGTATGGCTTGCGCGCGGGGCGACGAGCCGGCTGATGGCGGTCAGCCTAGGCCTCATGATGGGCGGCGCGCTGGGCAATGCCGTGGATCGGGTCCTGATCGGAGGGGTTGCGGACTTTATCTCATTGCACGCTTATGGCTTTTATTGGTATGTGTTCAATGTTGCCGATATAGCGCTTGTTGCAGGGGTGTTCGGTCTCTTGTATGACTCTTTTCTGGCGAATCGCAATAATGCCGCATAGCCGTTGTAGCGCAGCACATTAGATGTCCGCGCTACCGGTTCGCATGATGCGGTGTCGCCAGCGCCACGGGGGATGAAAATGTCGCGGAGAACGAGGTCTTCAAGGGTAGCCCTGCTGTCTATCCCGTTCCTGCTCGCGTTCGGCGCCTCCGGTTGTTCCATGGATGATGTTCAGTTCAACGGCGGACTCTTCGACATGGTAGGCCTGTCTGATGCGGCTAAGGCGAATAACGGTTCAGGGCCCACAGTTGCCGTGCGCGCACCGCTCGTCGTGCCACCGTCGCTTGACCGGTTGCCGCAGCCCGGTTCGGAAGAAGCAGCCGAGAATACTGAGGTCGCGGGCATTAAAGACCACGACGCCGCAAAGACCGCGTCGAAGAAGGAACTGGCGCGCCAGCAGGCTGAGTACTGCAAGGTCCATTACGAGCAGGCAAAGACGCGCGGCGAAGAAGTCGATTTTGTTGCTGGACCGCTTGGGCCCTGTCGGAGATCCGTGCTGACGTCCATAAAGAAGTGGAACAGCTCTGACGAGTAGGCCCCACCTTTAGGGCGCCAATCCATGACGGCCGGTGCAGCGGCTGCTTCCCATATCACTAGACGCGTTTTCTGAAATTGCAGGCATTCGCTCGAATGCTGCAAGGGCCTTTATGGTCCGAGTTCGTCATAAGGGCACCTCGAAAAATAACCCATACTCCGATTTATGCGAGTCTGATGCCTGACAGATTGATTCGGGCGGGGCACGATGGCGCAGATTGGGTTTTTCGATTCCGACAGGCGGCTTGAGCTGCTGTCGAAGAAGGGTGATCGGCTTGAGGCGATCGACAAGCTTGTTA
>JAAERO010000152.1 GCA_024230315.1 Hyphomicrobium sp. | reverse complement strand
TTGAGCCGGGACGCATCGGATTTTGCTTCACCCGTTGGGTGCACCATTATGACCCCGCATCTATTCGCCTAAGATGCTGATGATAATATCTGAATCGGTAAGTTGGGCCTCTCTCTAACCGACTTATCTGGGCAATGCGGGCCAATATCGATTGTCCAAGTAGGACCGTGCTCGGATCGCCTAAAGAGCGGCCGGGTCGAACGGCAGCTGTTATTCCTGATTACGTTGTGGCTTCAGCCACTTAAGATCCGGCTCATCTCTAGCGCATGGGGACCTTTCAGATGCCAAAACCAGCCTTGATATGCTGCGCTCATGCGCTTCTTGTCGTGCTCATTTCGGGGTCATTTGCAGGTCAAGCGGCGGCTGCGAAAGCAAAGCTGTGCGCGTTCCGCAGTGGCCCAAACGAGCCATGCACCTGCAAAACGCCCAATAACGGCCCTGACCAGTTTACAATCGTCTCCAGAAGATATTGCCGGCGTCCCGAGGCAGCGGCAGCACAGCCCGCCGAAAGTGACATCATAACCGGGACCAACCCGTCGCCATCGATCGAGCCGCCTAAGGCTGAGGCACCAAAGCCTGCGGCTGAGACGACAAAAGTAGAGGCCCCTCAGTCCGAAGCTGACACCCCCAAAGCAGAGGCGCCTCAGCCGCCGCTCGAAACACCCACGGCGCAACTTGGCGAAAGTGACGTCGCGACGGCGACCACCAAGGCGGCATCAGACGAGACGCCCAAAACTGAAACGCTCAAGCCCGCACCAGGCCCATCGCCGACGCAGGCTGATCCCAATACGGCAGCACCTGCAGCCGACACAAAGCCGCCAACGCAGATGGCAGCCACCCATCCTGCCACCGCACCAACTGGATCGGGGCAGAAACTCAAAGATGTTCGCGCGCGCGGCAAGCTTCTATGCGGTGTTAGCACGGGCCTGCTCGGCTTCTCTGCCCAGACCCAATCTGGCGAGTGGCACGGACTCGATGCCGACTTCTGCCGGGCTGTTGCTACTGTCGTGCTCGGCGACCCGTCCAAGGTCGAATTCGTGCCGCTCGAAGCCGAAGCGCGCTTCGACGCACTAAAGTCCGGCAAAATCGACGTACTGTCGCGCAATACGACGTGGACCATGGAGCGCGAAGTGAACCACGACATTGAATTCGTCGGCATCATTTACTTCGATGGCCAGAGTTTCATGACGAGCGAGGATCGCGGTCTCGTCTCCGCCCAACAGTTGGCGGGAGTCACAATCTGCGTGGAGAAGGCGACCACCACCGAAAGAAACGTCGCCTACTATTTCAAGACCCATCAAATCGACGCGGACGTTCGCACCTTCGACCTTCGAAAGGAAATGCTGAAGGACTATCTGGATGGGACCTGCGACGCCATTGCCAGCGATCGCTCCGCGCTGTTCTCCGAACGCGCCCAATTCCCCGAGCCCTTGAGACATGTTGTCCTGCCCGAAGTCATCTCCAAGAATCCGCTCGGACCAGCGGTCATGCATGGAGACCTCGCCTGGGAAGAGATCGTGCGGTGGACACTTGCTGGCCTCATCAACGCTGAAGAGGTTGCCCTCGATAAAGCCTCAGCCCTGTCGACCCAGCCGCTGAGCGGTGATGCGCTGCGTTTGGTGGAAAGCTCGGGTGCTACCGGCGAGAAGTTGCACCTTGCCAGAAATTGGCTGCGGGACGCAGTGGCCGCTGTGGGCAACTACGGCGAGATATTTGATACAAACGTCGGCAAAGCCAGCCCGCTCGGTATGAATCGTGGGCTCAATTCTTTATGGAAAAAAGGCGGCATCCTTTACGCGCCGCCCATGTGGTAAGGGCCGACAAACCATCACGCTCAGAGTTCAACCAAACGGGTGACGTGCGGCATGTTTCGTAGAGTGCCAAGAAAATCTAAAATGCAGACGGGGCGACGCCTCGTGAGCGGTCTCATCGCCCTGGGTCTTGTGGCGATCATCGTTGCCAACGTCCCCGTCCATGCCGCGACCCATCGACACACGCCGCCCCAGCCCAGCGGGCTGCCATGGATCAGCGCGCAAACGGAACAAAGTTTGGTGTCGGCCGTCGACTTCTATCAGCTCATCGTTGCCGCCGGTGGCTGGCCCAAACTGCCAGGCCGCATCACACTCCGACCCGAGGATAGTGACGAGAGCGTCGTCATTCTGAGAAAGCGTCTCAAGATGACCCGCGATCTGCCGGCCAATGCGCGCGGTGACTATGCTTTCGATCAGAATGTGGTTGAAGCCGTGAAGCGGTTCCAGCGGCGTAATGGGCTGGAGCCCACCGGCGTCGTCTACGGCATCACGTTACGCTCCCTCAATGTCCCCGCTAAGACGCGCCTGCGTCAACTACAGGCCAACCTTGCGCGCATCCAGGCGCTGCTACCCAAGCTTACCGGCTCACCCAAGTACATCATCATGAACTCCGCAAGCTTCGAGCTGCAGGGAATCCAGAATGGCCGGGTCGCCATCACAAGCCGTGTCATTTCCGGTAAGCGCGCCACGCCGACGCCAAACGTCAGCGCCCAAGTGCGCGCCATCAATATCCTGCCCTACTGGCATGTTCCTCGCACGATCGCCAAACGGTCCCTCATCCCCGCCATACGTAAGAATCCTTCATACCTGTACAAAGAACGCATCCGCGTTTTCTCAACCTTCGGCGGCGACGAAGTCGATCCCTCCACCGTCAACTGGTGGGGACCCGAAGCTGCGCGTTATGTGTTTCGCCAAGACCCTGGTCCGCAGAATGCGCTTGGAGTTCTCCGTTTCGACATGCCCAACAAGCACATTGTCTACATGCACGACACGCCGATGAAGAATCTATTCGGCTACTTTGAGCGGGCATACAGTGCGGGCTGCGTTCGCCTGCAAAATTTTCTCAATATCGCCGATTGGCTCATCGCCGGCCAGAGCAGCTGGACCACGGCACGGATTCAGGCTGTAGTCGCGAGCGGCAAGCCGCAGACCATTAAGCTTGCCCACCCTGTGCCCGTTCACTTCATCTACCTGACGGCATGGGCAACAAACGGCGTCGTTGAGTTTCGCAACGATCTCTACAATCTTGATGACGCCGCACCCAAGGGCAACGTGCTTGCCGGGTGGCAGGTGCTCACGTCGACCGTGACTCCATAGGCCGCTAAACCTTTGGCACTCGACCCGGCGATGTTTGTCGCTCGGTGGTCATAGGGTTTGCGACGGGCAGGAGAGGAATGGGTCGCTCTACTGCTGGAGGAGCGCGTGGATTTTCGTAAAGAGTTCTTGGTCAAACCGGGCCACAAGCTGAAGTTGTCGAATTTCGATGCCGGCTACCAAGGCAAGCACGAGTCGGAGAAACACGCTGCAGAGGACCTTGATCACTATCGAGACAAAATCAGCAAACTTCAGCGGACGCTCTATGGCGATAGCTCCAAGGCGCTACTCGTCGTGCTCCAGGGCATTGATGGCGCGGGCAAGGATGGAACCTGCTGGCACGTGATGAACGCCATGGACCCGCAAGGCGTTCACGTGACGGGCTTTAAACAGCCGATACCTACAGAACTTGGCCACGACTTCTTGTGGCGCGTTCACGCACACGCGCCCCGAAAGGGCGAGATCGCTATCTTCAACCGATCACACTACGAGGATGTGCTCTTTGTGCGCGTCCACAATCTCGTACCGGCGCACACTTGGGAGGCCCGGTATGATTTCATCAACAATTGGGAGCGTCTACTTCACGTCGAAAACCACACCACCATCATCAAGCTTTTCCTCTATATTTCGAAGGAACGGCAGCTTGAGCGCTTCAAGCAGCGCATTGATGACCAGGGACGGCAGTGGAAAATCTCCAAGAACGACTACTCTGAACGTGAATACTGGGATGACTACATCACCGCGTTCGAGGGCGCGCTCAACAATTGCTCGACGTTATACGCTCCCTGGTACGTCATCCCGGCTAATCATAAATGGTTCCGCAACCTTGCCGTCTCGCAGATTATTGCGGACACGCTGGAAGAGATGAACCCCCATTGGCCCAAGCCCACCGTCGATATTAATGAGATCCGACGGCTTTATCACTCTGCCGAGGAGCAACAATCCCCGACCAAGAAGTGATCCGCCGGTCACTTATGCGCGGGCTCGGGTTCGGCGACGTGTTCAACACTTTCCTGCTCATTGGGATCGGTACGCGCGACGATCGCTTCTGCCGCCTCCGTGGCACTCAGGTTGATCGGCTTGTGCGGCAAGTCGGCGGGGATGTAGAGGAAGTCACCGCCCTCTGTGATCACGCTCTTTTTCAATCCCTCACCGTAGAGCGTCTTCACGCGCCCCTTGATGAGGTGGACGACCGACTCGTAGCCCTTATGCATGTGCGCCCGCGCTGCGGCGCCCGGCGAGATGACCACCCGGTTCATCGAAATGCCCTTTGCGCCAGCGTTTTGGCCCGAGATGCCCTGAAAGACGGGCAAGCCTTGCTTGGAACTGATGCTGGCGTCAGGCCTGATAACGACGATCTCCGCCTCCTCTGTGGTGTCGCCTGCAAAGAGCGGCTGAGCGCCTGCCCCCACAAGCAGAAGTATCAGCGTGAGTGCAATGGACCGCATGCGTGACTCCCATCGGGGATACGGTTTCTGGCGATGACATCAGCCTGCCTGAAAAGTTCGACCGTCCCACAGCCAGTATGGCATGAGCGCACGCTCCGAGTGTACGTCTCCCAACACAGGTGTAGACGGCGGCGCAATACTGGGCCAGTGGAGCGGCGGCTTATTGCAGCTGCGTGGCGGTTTAAAAGCCGGCCACTGGCTAGGCTGATCTTTTCCGAATCGGGAGGGGTTAGCGGGGATGTATACCGTGGAGACGT
>JAAERO010000151.1 GCA_024230315.1 Hyphomicrobium sp. | reverse complement strand
GCTTCCCGCCTGGAACGGCCCTCAACGAATACAAAATGACGAACCGCCGCATACGTCTCCACGGCATACATCCCCGCCAACCCCTCCCGATTCGGAAAAGATCAGCCTAGCCAGTGGCCGGCTTTTAAACCGCCACGCAGCAGCAATAAGCCGCCGCTCCACTGGCCCAGTATTGCGCCGCCGTCTACAGCGCACATCTGTTGCGGTTGGCTTCCAGCTTGCCCGACAGCACCGCCATGACCGGATCATGGCGCAGCTCATCGTGATTGTTGAGACCCTCGTAGCCGAGCGCAATGGCGAACACCCGCTGGCCTATGAGTGTACCTTTTGAGACCGCTCCACAGCGATAAGAGACGACTTGCGGGGGCCCCTAAGCGTCAACGGGATCGCACGGTTCAGCGCGGAGCTGGAGCCCGAGCGCACTTAGCACGCGCACGATCGTATCTAGTTGCGGGTTGCCATCCTCACTTAGCGCGCGATACAGGCTCTCTCTCGACAGGCCGGTGTCGTCAGCGATTTGCGCCATCTTGCGCGCACGAGCGGCCACGCCAATAGCGTGCGCGATTTCCGCGGCATCTTCTGTTGCAAAAGCCTCCGTGATGTACTCGGCAAGCACCTCGTCCGTGTCCAGAAATTCGGCAGGATCGTACGGCTTCGATTTTTTGCTGATTGGCATCTCTATCATTCCCGATACTCTGCGGCCAATCGTTTGGCCTTCGCAATGTCCTTAGCTTGTGTGCTCTTATCGCCGCCCCACAGAAGCAAAATCAGCTCCGCGCCGCGCTGTGTGAAATAGATGCGATAGCCCGGGCCGTAGTTGATGCGAAGCTCGCTAACTTTATCGCCAACTGATTGGGCATCACCTGGATTGCCCGCAGCGAGTCGGTCAATCTTGACGAGGATTTTTGCGCGTCCTCGGCTATCGCGCAGCGCATGAAGCCAACCGGAAAATTCGTCGGTCTGGCGAATAGCGACCATGTGTAAGCGTAGCCCACAGGCGACAATAAGTCAAGATTTGAACCGCCCCGGGTTTGTCGGAGGCTCCAACTCTTGAGAGATTGGAGCCATGACGAATCAGAAGGTATCGCCGAAGTATTCGCCGGAGGTGCGCGAGCGCGCCGTGCGGATGGTATTTGAGCACGTTTGTGAGCATCGAT
>JAAERO010000150.1 GCA_024230315.1 Hyphomicrobium sp. | reverse complement strand
TCCGGGGAATGTCGGCTGTTTTCGCTTTCACCCGCAAGGTGTGACAAGACTGCCCCCAAATCATAGCCCCAAACGACTGAATCATAACGGAATTACGCCACTAGCGCAGCAGATATCCGGCGTCTACCTGGGGAATGCGGGTTAAGAGCAGCGCCGGTTTCAGGTGAAGCGCGCATCCGGAAAGCACCGGCGCGACACGGTGCGGTCTTTCCCCCTATCATGTCTCGGATTAGTAGCCCTTAGCCACGAAGCCGCCGCTAGAAGAAAGCGCCTAATGAAGATTGTAATTGCACCCGACTCCTTCAAAGAGAACCTGACGTCCCTGGAGGTTGCGAGCGAGATTGAGACCGGCTTGAAGCGGGTCTGGCCCGATGCCGAATACGTCAAGGTGCCCATGGCCGACGGCGGAGAAGGCACGGTGCAGTCGCTGGTGGACGCCACTGGCGGCCAGATCATCAAGTGCGAGGTGACAGGGCCGCTCGGTGATAAGGTCCAGGCATCCTATGGCTTGCTCGGCGACGCAAACATCGCCGTCATCGAGATGGCCGAGGCGTCCGGCCTCCCCCTTGTCCCTAAGGATCAGCGCGATCCCCTGCGTGCGACCACATTCGGCACCGGCGAGCTCATTGCCGATGCCATCAATCGCGGCGTGAAAGAAATCATCATCGGCATCGGCGGATCGGCGACAAACGATGCGGGTGCCGGGTTCGCGCAAGCACTTGGCGCGCGGTTCCACAACGCGGGGGGCGTGCCGATCACGGAACCGCTTGGCGGCGGCAGGCTCGCCGAGGTTACCGGAATTGATATGACTCAGGCCAACCCTGGTCTCAGCCGCGTGCGCATAAGCGTCGCCTGTGACGTCACAAACCCTTTGTGCGGAGAGAATGGAGCCTCCCACATCTATGGAAAACAGAAGGGCGCGACGCCTGAAATGATCGAGCAACTCGACAAAAACCTGGAACACTTTGCCCGGATCATTAAACGCGATCTGTTCGCCGATATTGCAGACGAGCCCGGTTCCGGCGCCGGCGGCGGCATGGGTGCGGGCCTCATGGCTTTCACCAATGCGACATTGAAGCGTGGCGTCGAGCTTGTCGTATCTCACACCGGTTTGGAGAAGCACTTGAAGGGCGCCGACCTCGCGATCACGGGCGAAGGACGCGTGGATTCCCAAACCGCGTTCGGCAAGACGCCGTCGGGTGTAGCCGCGGTCGCGCGCAAACTTGGAGTGCCGGTAGTCGCAATCGGCGGCGGACTGGCCGACGACGCAGCCACCGTGTTCGCCCACGGCATAGATGGGCTGGAAACGGCAACGCCCAATGCGATGCCGCTTGAAGAGGCAATCGGGAAATCGCGTCAATATCTGCAAGATGCTGCTGAGCGCGTGGCACGTCTGATCATCATAGGGCAGCGCATATCCAAGAAGCGACGCTAGTTGGCGGAGGCGGGTGACTCAACTGACGATCCAGGACTAGTATGACAACTCGATCGTGGATCTGAGCGATTTGGCCATCGTCGTCAGGAGGCGCCCATGGGCCCCGTCTTGATCCTCTTATACGGCATTGTCGCCTACCTAATCGCAATGGCAAGCATTGCTTATGCGATTGGTTTTGTTGGCAACTACTGGGTACCGAAGTCCATCGACGGCGGATCGGTGAGACCTCTATGTGAGGCGCTGGTCGTCAACATTCTGCTTCTGGGCCTCTTCGCCATTCAACACAGCGGTATGGCGCGCCGCGGTTTCAAGAAGGCATCGACGGCCATCGTGTCAGAGCCGATCGAACGCAGCACGTATGTGTTGTTGAGTGCCCTTATTCTCTGGCTGCTCTATTGGCAATGGCGCCCTATCACCGATGAGATCTGGCGCGTTGACACCCCAATCGGGTCCACGTTGCTGCAAGCCGTTTATTTCATCGGGTGGGGGATCGTTCTCTTGAGCACGTTTCTCATCAGCCATACTGACCTCTTCTGTCTCAAACAGGTTTCTGACCATTGGCTCGGAAAGGACGCAGCAGAACCCGAGTTCAAGACCCCGGCACTCTACAAGATCGTGCGCCACCCAATTTACTTGGGGTTCATCCTGGCCTTTTGGGCGACACCCGTGATGACGCTAGGCCACTTGCTTTTTGCGGTGGGCACGACTGGATACATCCTGATCGGAATTTTTCTTGAAGAGCGCGATCTCGTCACCAGCTTCGGCGAGTCTTATGAAACGTACCGAAAACGCATCTCCATGCTGATACCTTGGCCTCCGCGGCACCCATAGCCTGCATTCAGCTCCTGCTACTTGGACTTGCCCGATGCCGCCCCGGCAGCTTTCAACTTCTCCAGCGCGCGCCTGCGTGCAAGCCCGCGTTCCCTATCGGGCACATGGATCAGCCCGGCAACTTGGCGAACCAACGCGTCCTCGTAGGGGTCGAGGACGCCATCGGAATAAGCGACCTTCCACAGCATCTCGATAATCTCGGCGCGTTGTTCGGCACTCAAGCGCTTTGTGATCTGGTGGGTAAAGGGAAAGTACTGAGCGGAATACTCAACCTTTTTCTGGGCCTGCTCTATGAGCGACTGCACGGCCTCATGGTCAAGATCGAACCTCTTGGCAAGCAGTCGCTCGATCGTGGCCCGCTCCGCATCGTCAAAACTGCTGTCCATATGCGCCGCCTCGATCAACAAGGCCGCAACAGACAACTGAAGCTCGTCTGCGCTTTCCTCCAATGCCGGCGCCTCGCGGCCGGACAAGAATTCGATCAGGCGATCTAACATATCGTCTCCGGAATCAACGCGATGCCATAAGGCCAATCCGCGGAGTTAAACGTGGCATGCCAACCCTGGAACCTTGGCAGGGCAACGTTGTTGCGTGTCCTGGCGATATCACCATTTCTATAGAAGCACGGTCCACCTATCGTAAAGCGACGCACTAGAGCCTGATCGTTTCACTTGGAAGCGCCAATCGCGTCCAAGTGAAACGTGAATCAGTCTCTACACTTTTGATTTAGAGCAAGATTCACGTTCTTGTCGGGAACTTTCTGGGCTTGGTGAGCGATTCCATCAAGAACGATCTTGCTCTAGCCCTTGACGAGCCGCTCGACGCACTGCGCAACGCCAGCCTGCCAGGACGGAAGCATAATGCCGAATGCGCGGTTTAACTTGCTGCAATCAAGTCGCGAGTTTACCGGCCGTTGCGCCGGTGTCGGATAGTCGGTGCTCGCTATTGGATCTACGACGGCTGTAGGGCCACCAAGCTTTGCCGAGCAGCGGAATACCTCCTGTGCCATCTCGCACCAAGTCGCCGTGCCCGCACCTGTGGCGTGATAGACGCCCCAGGGCACTTCGCCATCCTTCGCCGCGCTGAGCTTACGTGCAAGATCGAGGATCGCATCAACAAGATGCGGAGCATAGGTCGGGCTGCTGTGCTGATCGTTCACGACGCTGACGCGCTCATTCTCCGCGGCGCGACTCAACATCGTCTTGACGAAATTGCGCCCTGAGGGACTGAACACCCAGGCCGTGCGCAAGATGACGTGCTTGGGATTGGCGGCCCTGACGGCTTCTTCGCCTTCGAGCTTGGATTGCCCGTAGACCGTCACCGGATCGGTCGGATCATCCTCGACGTAAGCATCGCGTTTGTGCCCGCCGTAAACGTAGTCGGTCGAAAGGTGAATGATGGGAATGTCGCGCCGCGCAGATGCCTCCGCTAAGAGCCGGGCCCCGTCGCGGTTTAGCGCGTATGCGCGCTCCACCTCCGTCTCCGCCTCGTCGACGGCAGTGTAAGCGGCAGAGTTGATCACGAGAGTGGGATTGATGTCAGACAGTGCCCGCTCGATCGAGCGCGCCTCACAGATGTCCAGCGCCGCGCGGCCTACCGCACAGGCTCTTACCTCCGGGCAGGCGGGCGCTGCTTCCACCAACGCCCGCGCTATTTGACCCTGCCACCCCGCGATCAGCAGCCGCATGGCTTAGTTCCGTTCAATAGCAAAGCGCGTCGCGCCATCGCCGCGGCGGCGGCGCTCGACATGCCACAACAAAGATCCGTCCTCCAGCCCCAAGGCAAAAACATGGCCCATCGCGCCGGCAATCACACGAGAGACGATGAGGCAAACGTCGATAGGCTGGCCATCGCACGCGGCAGCGCCGGGAATTTCGGCAAGAGCACGCTCCCAAATCACACGACCTGTTTCCACCTCGATCAAGAGCACGCAGCCCGCATGTCCCACAGCCACGACGACCCCGCTGGCAGACTTATAGGACAATTTGCCAATCGCCGGTTCAGGCAAGCTCGTCGTCCCTTTGGTTGACGAAAATCAAGATGATCCCAATGCACGCGACGAAGCGGAACGCGGCCTGCTGTCCATTCCAGGTTTGCGACTGCCACATCTGAAACCATTCGGCCCCGATGACCATGAAGCCGAGAAACCAGAGCGCAAACCCGCAGATGAGACCGGCGACCGCAAAATTCTTTGACGCATTAAAATACGCCGCCGCCGCATGGCGCGAGAACCACAGTCGCAGCGCCCCCCAAAAGCACAGGATGCCTGTGAGCAGTTCTAGTGCAATGATGAGACCGTAGCCAACGTGGTGCAGGGTGGGACTGGTGATAGCGCGCCACCTCAGCGCGCTGTTGGGAAATGTGGTGTCCATTGACATCACATGCTGCACGAAGGCGAAATTGGTATCGTAGTCTATGATGTTATCGATGCCGACCATCAGAGCAAAGACACCAACCATCAGGACCAGCAACACCTTGGAGAGTCGTATAATCATGTCTCGCCCCGTATAAGTCTCGCACGGTCCCGATCATGCCGGCCTGGCTCTGGCGCGCCAACTCCGCTATTTGTGCGTGCGGAGGGAGCAAAGCAAATGGAATTGATCTGAAATGTCTGACACCACCAAGCCCGACGCTGCAGAAGCAGGCCTGAAGGCCGCGATTCTGCCCGTCACGCCCTTTCAGCAGAATTGCACGCTGCTGTGGGACCCCACGACCCTGATTGGAGCGGTGATCGATCCCGGCGGCGATCTCGACCACATCGAGAAGGCCATTTCTGAGATCGGGATGAAGGTGGAGAAAATTCTGCTCACCCACGGTCACATCGATCATGCCGCTGGTGCAGCGGAGCTAAAAGAGCGGCTGGGTGTTCCCATCGAAGGCCCGCACGAGGCGGACCGGCTTTTGCTCGATGGCCTTGAGGCTCAGGGACAGGCTTACGGTTTGCCGGCACGCACGGTCACCCCGGACCGTTGGCTGGACGAGGGCGGTACCGTGACTGTCGGCGGCCATTCCTTCGATGTGCTGCACTGCCCGGGCCACTCGCCGGGCTCCGTCGTACTCGTCAATCGTCAACAGCGCTTTGCCATCGTCGGCGATGTTATCTTCCAGGGCTCGATCGGCCGCACGGATTTACCATATGGTGACCATGCGGCGCTCATTAACGCGATCCGCACCAAACTCTTGCCGCTCGGCGACGAGTTTGCATTCATCTGTGGGCATGGACCGACAAGCACGATCGGGCAGGAGCGGCGCACGAACCCGTTCATCAACGGCAGCACCGGCACTCAATACGCGTGATCGAGCCGTCCGGTTTCTAGAAGGAGCGTTCCCACCTGAGGCACCCCAGGATGCCGCACTCGTTCAGCATCGTGCCATAGCCCGCGAACGTTTGGCCGTCTCCGAAAATATCGACGGTCTGCACGCGCAGTGTCTCAGAGCAACTCGTCCGGCAGTAGACCCAAGTCCCGTGCGGCAGGCGCACCTGACGACCCACCGGGGTGTTGCGCACAGGCCCGCGCACCGAGCCATTGCCATAATGGCTGTGCGCCGTGACATAACCGATGACGAGCCCAGCCCGATAGCGTGAGCCGGCCTCGGCCGGACCGCCAGCCAAACTGAGGCAGGACAGGGTGAGGAAAGCTGCGGCGATGAAGCGGTGGTGGATCATGAAGTTCTCCGACCAGGATAATTCCTTACCCGGCAATTGTGGCCGGTTCCCAAGCAGATGCGGTGACGTACGATACCACGTTCGATTGACGTCGCACGAGGGGCTGGTCGGGTAGCGCTAGGAGTGTGGCGCCTGAGCATCGCTCCAAAAGTCCGCCTGCTCTCAGCTTGTGCGGGCAAAGTTGATGCTCATGCCCTTCAGTGTCGAGCCCTTGGTCGAAATGGAGACCGACTGGTTCGATTGGCCGAACGTCATCTTCAAGGACCCTTTGAGGCCGTCTCCGACGATTGACAACTTCATTTCAGTGTCGGTTACGGTTCCCCTTATGGTGCCTGTTTGGTTGAAATTGCGCTCTTCCCAGGTGCCCGAGACGCGCCCATTCGAATTGCTGAGTACCGAGCGCAGCTCCACCTTGATTGAGGGGTTCGCGCAGATGATGTTGAGGCGCAGAGCCTTGGCACCATTGCTCGAGTAATATCCCTTGCAAGATATCCGTTCGCGCTTGCCTCCATCGAGCTGCGCGGTGCCTTTCCCAGCCCACGTGCCGACGAGCATTAAAAATGGATCTCCGGCAACGACTGGAGCTGTGAAAGTTAGGATTGCTGCGGCAGCGGCCAGAACTACCAGTTTCCCCCTACGTAGGCTCACTTCTCCACCTCCCAGGTTCAAAGATCCCGACCTAGATTCATGCTCATTATTGCGGGTCGGAGCATGGTTGGCCAGTGGCCAGTGCCACACTGCGACGCTAATCGCTCCGCTCTTAAACACAAGATTGGGCAAAGATTGGGTACGCGATACCTCTTGGCCTAGATAGCATGGGGCTAGTTAATGAAATCTGTCCAAGTGTCCCGTCCGTTGCCCGGCGAAGCGATTGAAATAATTGTCATTCAAGGATCATAAGGCTGTCTTGCTTTGAGCAGTGTGACATACGCTGTGGCACTTTGTTGCGCTCTTAACACATAAAGGTATAGTGCGCCGCTTCTCGTACAGGTGAGAGCGGGAGGGGTGGCCGAGTGGCTGAAGGCGCACGCTTGGAAAGCGTGTAGGCGGGCAACCGTCTCGAGGGTTCGAATCCCTCCCCCTCCGCCAATAATCAACATAACCTACTGATTTTACTAGATAATAGATAAATCAGCGATCCCTATCCACGATCCTATCTACATAGCTCGTTGTGTAGACGGCGGCGGCAATACTGGGCCAGTGGAGCGGCGGCTTATTGCAGCTGCGTGGCGGTTTAAAAGCCGGCCACTGGCTAGGCTGATCTTTTCCGAATCGGGAGGGGTTGGCGGGGATGTATGCCGTGGAGACGTATGCGGCGGTTCGTCATTTTGTATTCGTTGAGGGCCGTTCCAGGCGGGAAGC
>JAAERO010000149.1 GCA_024230315.1 Hyphomicrobium sp. | reverse complement strand
CCTATACTAATAATAAACATTAATACTATCCTATACTAATAATACTATCCTATACTAAATAAACATTAATACTATCCTATACTAATACTATCCTATACTAATAATAAAAATATACTAATAATACTATCCTATCCTATACTATCCTATACTAATAATACTATCCTATACTATACTATCCTATACTATCCTATACTAATACTATCCTATACTAATAATACTATCCTATACTATCCTATACTAATACTATCCTATACTATCCTATACTAATAATACTATCCTATACTAATAATACTATCCTATACTAATAATATTTCAAAATAATAATAATAATAATAATAATAATACTATCCTATACTAATTAATACTATCCATATTAATACTATCCTATAATAATACTATCCTATACTAATTAATACTATCATAATACTATCCTATACTTAATACTATCCTATACTAATAATACTATCCTAATACTATCCTATACTAATTAATAATACTATCCTATACTATCCTATACTAATAAATAATACTATCCTATACTATCCTATACTAATAAAAATAAT
>JAAERO010000148.1 GCA_024230315.1 Hyphomicrobium sp. | reverse complement strand
CCGGGACGCATCGGATTTTGCTTCACCCGTTGGGTGCACCATTATGACCCCGCATCTATTCGCCTAAGATGCTGATGATAATATCTGAATCGGTAAGTTGGGCCTCTCTCTAACCGACTTATCTGGGCAATGCGGGCTAATACATGCCCGCTGCACGCCCCGTTCGTCCGGCCGCTCATTGATCCGGGCGCCGCAAATCGTTCGAGCTGAATTTTTCGGGCCCTTGCCACACGTTCGCGCACCTCCACGCTACCCTCCGCTGGCGCCCGTAACACGAGGTCTGCAGCACTTACCGCCGGCACCTCGATCTGCAAATCGATGCGGTCGAGCAGCGGTCCGGAGATGCGTGCCTGGTAGTCCGCTGCACATCGCGGGCCGGTCCTGCATGAAAGACCGGGTGAGCCGCCGCCGCACTTGCACGGGTTCATGGCAGCTACAAGTTGAATGCGCGAGGGATAGGCGATGCGGTGGTTGGCGCGCGCAATCACGATCTCGCCGGTTTCCAGCGGCTGGCGCAAAGCGTCGAGCACGCCGGGTTGGAATTCAGGCAGTTCATCAAGGAAGAGAACGCCGAGGTGCGCGAGGCTTACCTCGCCAGGCCGTGGACGCGAGCCGCCGCCAACGAGTGCGGCCATGCTGGCTGAATGATGCGGCGTGCGGAAGGGGCGCTCAGTGGCGAGCTTTCCACCCATCAGCTCGCCTGCGAGGCTTTGCACCATTGAGACCTCGAGCATTTCTTCGGTGCTGAGCGGCGGCAGGATCGAAGGCAGCCGCGCAGCAAGCATCGATTTGCCGGAACCGGGCGGTCCGATCATCAAGAGGTTGTGCCCACCTGCGGCTGCGATCTCGAGCGCATGCTTGGCACTCTCTTGCCCCTTCACGTCGCGCAGGTCGTGCATCAGTCCGCCGTCGCGTTCGAGGCTTGGCTTTGGGCGGGAGAGAATTTGCAAACCCTTAAAGTGATTGACGAGCGAGAGGAGATGAGGGGCAGCCAGGATATCGACGTCCTGCCGGCCCACGCGGCTTCGGAGCCCCCGGATGCCGGGCAGATGAGACCTTTGCCCATGGCATTAGCGCCGATGGCCGCGGGCAGGGCGCCAGGCACGGCGCGTATCGAACCATCGAGTGCGAGTTCGCCGATGGCCGCAAAGCCCGAGACAGCGTCGGGTGCGACGGCGTCCATAGCGACCATCATCGCCAGCACGATCGGCAAATCGAGTTGGCTGCCTTCCTTCGGCAGGTCGGCCGGGGCGAGGTTGACCGTGATGTGCTTGTAGGTAAAAGCCCGAGGCCGATGGCATGCAACGCGCCGCGGATGCGCTCGCGACTTTCAGCGACGGCCTTGTCGGGAAGGCCAACGATGACGAACGCCTGCTGGCCAGGCGTGATGCGCACCTGCACCTCGACGGGGCGCGCTTCGACGCCGACAAACGCTATGGTGGAAATCTGACCGTACATGCCCCGCGCCCCAACTTGACCCACCCGAGGTTAGCCGAGGTCGCGGGGCCTGGGTACTGTCTCAGTTTGAAATTCACATAGGTTGACAGAGCGGGCGAAGCGGCCCACCTCCGTGCTATGCTTAGCGGTAAGCAACAGCGGGAGAGCGAGATGAAGAAAGTGACAATTCGGCGCAAGCGTGTCCCAGGTAGTGCCAACGATTATCACTGCGTGGTTGATGAAGACCCAGATGGAGAGACGCACGCCGACGCTGAGGAGGCCCAAAACTCATACTTGCATAGGCACGGTCCGAAAGACGTACCACGCGAGCAGTTCGACATTGAAATCGTTGAAGAATAATGCCTAGAGGCCCTAAAGGCGAGAAGCGCCCTGCTGACGTGATTGGTGCCGCCATCAAGGTTGCCAAGATCGCGACGGGTGAGATCGAGGAAGAGACGGCGCCCGACGACGGGAAGGATAAGGCTGCGCAGTCTCTGGGGCGGCGCGGCGGGAAGGCACGGGCGGAGGCGCTCTCGAAAAGAGAGCGGGCGGAGATTGCTAAGAAGGCGGCAGCGGCGCGCTGGAATAAGCGACATTAGCTTGTTTCATCCGATAGGACCTCTTCTTCCTCGGATCTGTCCATCACGCCTGCAAAGGCGCTCGCGTAGGCCTTTTCCATGGCTATAACCTCTTTGTCCGTAAGAAGTCTAAACTCATTCTCGCGAACCCTTTTTGAAAGCGTGCCTCTATTTTGACTTAGGAAGCGATGCAAAAGGTCAACCATCCTGTTCGGCATATCGACGATTTGCAGCACCTGACTGGAAAATGAATCATATGATTCCAAGTAGGCGACTTCATCCGGGAGGTCGCGCTCTACTGTTTGCTGCACGCATTCGTACATAAATTCCGCATGGCGAGTGGCGTCGAAGTAGCGATAATAATCCGCTGTTTCGTTCAAAACTTCGACGTTGCCCTCGGTAGTCGGGCACCAATCGATAAACTGCGACAGGGGGCGAGAGTATGATTCCAGAACATGCTTGTACTCGTCGATGCGCTTGTAGATGGCCGAACTAATTGGAAAAACGACTCCAGGCGGGTTATAGCCAGCAGCGCACAGTACGTGATGAAAAAGCCAGCGGTGGATGCGACCGTTACCGTCTTCAAACGGATGGATATAAACGAATCCGAAGGCAAGAACGGCCGCGGTTGTGACGGCGTCAACTTTGTTGACCTTCGCTCGGTTGGAATAGGAGGCTAGACCTCGCATCAGACTGTCGAGGTCATCCCACCGCGCACTAATATGATCTGGTAGCGGCTCCCGCGTGGTACGGTCATGGTCTCCAACGAAACCGCCAATTTTCCTTAGGCCTAGATCAACGAACCTTGTGTCTGCGATTACAATCTTTTGGAGTCGCTCTAACTCCTCGACGGTCAGTGGACGCGAACCGGCTTCCGCAATTGCTTGGGCCCATCTGGCGGCAAGCTTCGCCGAGGGTTTCTCCTTTTCAATGAAGAACGATGACTTACTGTCCTTGAGGAGAAGGAATGCGGCCGCGCGTGCTACAACATCTGGGTGGGTTTGGCCAATTACTTCGCGCGCAAGCTGATCAAACCCATGCGCTTCGAAGGCATCGAGTTTTTCGGTCCGACGAACGAGCGGACAAAACTCACGCGTACCAGGAAGATTGTCGATGACGCTGTGCCTTGACGATCGTTTCCCGCCTTCCAAACCAAATTGCTTGGACCGGTTGATGACCGGAACCGCGCGAATGCGAGGGACGGGAGGCACATCAAGGGTCTCCCCCGTTAGCCACTCGTAGATGAACCACGTGCGCCTAGTATTGGCACCGCCCGGAGCAGCGCTGATCCACTCTTCAATTTCTTTTTTGGGCGCCACACGAAAGAGGGCGCTGAGCACCGAGAGGTTCACACCTTCGTGCTTCAAGGCAAACTCAAGGTGACCGGCCAAGTTGGTGGGGACGGCCTGCCGACTTGCAATGAGCAACCAATGTTCGGACGAACTTGGTTTGCGGCGCATTCCAATAGCCGCAAGGTAGGGTGGCAACGGGATCTGAAGGTCGAACCGCTCAATTAAGGCACTGTATCCAGCCAACCTTGCTGGCTCTGGAAGGGGTGCCCCCCTGAACTCCTTTACTGGCCTAGGCTGGTCATCTTTCTGGGTCATCGGCCGAATCCAGTCACTGAGCTGTCAGTTTTGGTCACAAATAATTTCGGGCTGCCAAATCCACGCGTACTGCTGCCAATTTCGGTCACGAAGTGCCGTAAGCTGCCAAATACACTCATGTCTTTGCCAAAATCTGTCACACATGTCAATGCAGAGTCAAAACTGGTCACCAATAGACGATACAAGACAAAATTAGTCACGAACAGCTTGACGCTAAGCATAAAAGTTCATATATTAAGGGCATGAACAAACTGTCCCTCCAGAAGCGCGTTCAAATCCTCCAGATGCTCTGCGAGGGATCGTCCATGCGGTCGATCTCCCGCATCTGCGACGTATCCATCAACACGGTCACCAAGCTTCTCACCGACGCTGGCAAGTTCTGCTTTGAATTCCACGATGAGCGGGTGCGCGGGCTAACCTGTATGCGCGTCCAGTGCGATGAAATCTGGTCCTTCTGCTACACCAAGCACGCCAATCTTCGGCACGCGAAGGCCGCTCCGCGCGGTGCTGGCGATGTCTGGACCTGGACCAGCATCGACGCCGACACAAAATTGATCTGCTCTTGGATGGTGGGCGAGCGTGACGCGGCTTGGGCCGAAGTCTTCATGAAGGATTTAGCTGACCGCCTCACCCATCGCGTCCAACTCACGAGTGATGGCCACCATGCCTATGTCACGGCCGTGGACAGCGCGTTTGGCAACGATATCGACTTTGCCCAGCTCGTGAAAATTTACGGTCCCAGTCCGGAAGGCACAAAGCGCTACAGCCCGCCTGAGTGCCTCGGGTGCCGTAGGAAGCGCCGTAAAGGCGATCCGGACCCCGAGCACATCAGCACATCATTTGTTGAGCGCCAGAACCTCACCATGCGGATGAGCATGCGCCGGTTCACGCGGCTCGCGAACGCGCACTCAAAGAAGCTGGCGAACCACCGTCACGCGATCTCGCTCTACTTCGTGCTTTATAACTGGACCCGCATTCACAAGTCGTTACGGGTCACACCAGCCATGGCCGCTGGCCTGACGGATCGAGTTTGGGATATCGAAGAGATCGTTGAGATGATGGATGCGGTAGCACCGAAGCTGGGGCGGCCGAGAACGTATAAGAAGCGTCTGACCGCATGAGACAAGTTCTTCTCTTCTTCATTGTCGGGCTTGCGGCAGCTTGGGGCTGGCTGTTCCTCACGTCTCACGGAGTACTAATCTCCGCGCATCAACATCGACCGAAAGGATCTGGGCAAGACGTTTTGACGTGCACGTACTTCACGGGCGTTTCTATTGTTGAGCAGGAGTTTCGGTATTCATCGAACAATATTCTTGGACGCTCGATCTGCCCACGGCTCTATAAATTTTCAAACTGAGACAGTACCGGGGCCTAGCAAGAACGTATGTAGAACATTTGAGCGTTTGCGGGAAGGTGCCTAGTTGTGTTCGGGCATAGGCCGCACCGCGTCGGGGCGATTGAAGAGATTGTCGAGTTGATGGACGCGGCAGCTCTCAAACCCGAGCGGCCGAAGACCTGCAAGAAAGCGCGTTGGTCTTGTCACACAAAAAAAGGGGCGCTGATCCGGGGAAAGGAACAAGCGCCCAAGCAATGACTTATTGTTACCCGCCCCCAGGTGGAGGGTGATCCTCGGTGTGGGGAAAGGGTGACCTCAAATTCATAGGGACGGATCGCCGTGATTGACTTGATCCTAGTCAAATCCCATTGCGACATTTCAGCAGCTATCGAACAAGCGCCCACGCCTGATACGTCTCCGGCCCTTGCTCTGAGCTGACGACGCCGAAAATTTTCAAACTGAGACCATGCCGGGGTCTGACTGGCGTTTGCGGCGGAGACGCCTACGCCTGCTCGGGCATAAGCCGCACCGCCATAACGGTCGTGTTGTCCTGGTGAGGATCGCGGATCGACTCTACGGCGCGGATGAGTGCGCTCGCCACGGCCTCTGCACCATCTTTTGCATACGCTGCGACGATCCTCTGGACCTCCATCTGGTCCAGAGTGTGCAGGCCATCGCTTGCCAGGATCACATAGTCACCGGCCTCCAACGTCAGCGGGTGGCGCGAGACATCGACGAGCTCGAGATCCTCCCCCGTCACGGCGGAGCGGAGCATGTGGCGGCGTGGATCATTCCGCGCCTCCTCCTCTGTCATGCGTCCAGCGGCCACCATCCGGTCGAGCTCAGGCGCGAGTGAGTGGTCTTCGTTGAGGAGCGCTAACTCGCCACGTCGAAAGAGCAGAAGCGGACTGTCGCCCACACTTACCCATTCGACGCCATCGTTGGCGAACACTGCGGCGACGATGGTCGAGCCCATGCCTGACAAGACGGGATTGGCCATGACCTTGTCGGCGATAGCGCTGTTTGCTGATCGCAATGCCTTCAGCAAGCGCTCTGGCCGCGATCCGTTGAGCCCCGAATAAGCGGAGATGAAGCTGTCGCACACCAAGTGGCTTGCAAGGGCCCCGCCCGTATGACCGCCCATGCCGTCGGCCAGTACGGCGACGAGCCGCGTGTGGTTAGCAGTCGGTACATCGATGCTGCCGGAGGAGCTATCCTCCGGCGGCCAGAATGCGCTTGAGTCTTCTTGGTAGTCTCTTGCGCCCTTCGTGGTGCAAGAGGCGTGATCGAATACTTGCATTAACCCTTGGTATCGGTCAGTTCAGCCCAATCGAAATCCGCGCCACAGAAAGGCACGAATACGAGCTGGGTACGGCCCATGGTGATGACGTCCATTTGGCTGAGTTCAACCGCTCCCGTTGGCCTCTTATCATTTATGGACACGACGTTGGTCTTAGCAAGGTTTGGAACGAACAGGAATGAGCGCGATGACGAATCGTAGCGAATATAGGCCTGTTCTTCCGATGAGATTGCTTCATCGCCAAAGTCGATCGGGATTCGCTGAGAGGAACTGCGTCCTAGCGTGTTGTTACCCTCAAAGATTGGGCGATGCGCGCCGATCCCCGGGCCGCCGACGACAACGAGCCAGCCGACAACCGGATCTTGGCCGAACTCCCCGCGTTCTACTTTCGCCTTGCCGCGCACGAGCTGCGTGCGCGCCGGGACGCCTTGCGTCTTGCCGCCGCCGCGCACGACGCGTGTTGTCGGTGGTGCGCTGAATTCGACATGTTTGTCTTGCGGCTTCAAGGACATCTGAGCCTTTGCCAGGCGGGCTGCTTCAGCGGCGCTCATCGTGGCTGGAGCGGCCTCCTTATCGCTCTGCTCGGCAGCAGCCGGGGTAGGTTTTTGTGTCGGCTCTTCGGATCTCGCTATGGGTTGTGTCACCGCGTCGGGGGCGGCTTTTATCTTCGGCCCACTTAGCACGTCGTCTCGGCCTGCCGCCGCGAGTGCGTCCTTAAGAGTACCCAGAAACCGGCCCGCCTTTGCTGCTGGCTGGGAATTGGTCGTCTCTTTCATGCGTACATGCTCCTCTGATATCTCCAACTTCCAAAATTTCAATCTCTGCAAGAATCCAAACACGTGACCTCCCTAGATGCAGGAGCGTCTGGCCCAGCACCCTAGACCGGCCGTGAACTGAACTTTAGCCCTACCTCTCCAACGTTGATCACGTCGCCCTTCTTGAGGCGTGCTTCGTCCACTCGGGTCCCGTTGATGCGGACGCCGTTGCCTTGCGCACCCGAAAGGTCGGTGATCACCACTTCACCGTCGGTCGTGCGGCGGATGACGGCGTGGTAGCGATGGACGGTCTTGGCCGAGAGCCGAATATCGTTGTCGGACTCGCGTCCAATTCTGACAAGTGAGCGGCCAATCACGAAGTGGCCGCCCGGCATGCCATCGATGTCGATCCAAGCTTCTGTCGGCCAGGAGGAAACTTCGGTCCGCGCCGTTGTCGCACTTGGCTTTGCGCGGGATCGCTGCGAGGGGTGCGATATGACGAGCGTAGCGTCGGGTGAGTGACGCGGACGGCGCAAGAAGAATCCCGCAAGCGCGAGTGGCGGAACGGCGAGCACTGCGAGGAGGCCCAGCATCAAGGCCGGCGCCCGCTCGAAACTCTCACGAAACCATTGTTGAAAACTCAGCCAGGGGTCGCCGCTGGCGCCGACCGCTGCAACGGTGAGCACAGATTTGCTTAGCAGTCTCTGAGAGTCCGGCGTCATTGCGCTGTCAGCGGCTTCGACCAGGACCGCAGAAGATCCGACAACAGACGATATGATAACCGCTATCGCGGCGAATAGAACGGGCATCATTGACCAAGGTGGCCTCATGAAATTCTCTTGGGGCAAATCACAATAATAAGCCTTATGGGCACCTCGAACAATGGCGCTTTTGGCTTTGTTGGTGCCGGCGGCGCGGCGTCAGGCGCGGTTGCGATGCTGGTCTGCCGCCTTCGCGGCGGCCTTTGCGTTGCCCTCAGGCCGTCTTGCAACGCCTTGGACGCAATTGGGGCGTCAGGTAGCCGCCATTCGTTCCAGGCTCACCAT
>JAAERO010000147.1 GCA_024230315.1 Hyphomicrobium sp. | reverse complement strand
GATCACCTTTCTTCGACAGAAGCTCAAGCCGCCTGTCGGAATCGAAAAACCCAATCTGCGCCATCGTGCCCCGCCCGAATCAATCTGTCAGGCATCAGACTCGCATAAATCGGAGTATGGGTTATTTTTCGAGGTGCCCACTATTGTTCCCCGTCATGTCAAGGAAGCCCGTTTGTTTCGGTCGGCGGCGCGCGGCGGCTTGCACGTGGATGTCCGCTTTGCCCCCGAAAGCAGACATTCACGAATGTACCGAAGCTTCGTCTGATTGACCCCGCAGAGCGACCCAACACTTAGGTGAAGCCAGCATGCGCGCGGCATCGCTTGCCCATCGGCCCGCAATTCCCATGTTGATGGATGTCAACGCACCTGACGCGTTTGCGCGACACACTCTTCGGAAAATCAGCAGGAGGTAGTGTGTTATGAATGCGATCGAGATCCAGGAGCACGCGCGCAAGCTAAAGGACGCCCATGGGGACAAGGCCATATTGGAAGCGGCGGAGAAGGCGCGCGAGCTGGAGGAAGCCGGCGATAGGGAGCAAGCGGAGAACTGGCGACGCATTGAAGCCGCCCTTATGCAAATGCGTGGCCCCCACGCGAGCTGAAAACGTGCGGCTGTGGCGAGTGGGGAACATCGTCTCGCAACCCTAATTTTGTTTCTCGTAAGTGCCGATCAGCACGGCCTTGGCTACCACGTGGCCATCCATCGCCACCTCCACGTCTGCCTTAGTCATCTGTTGCGGACCTTCAAGCACGGTATCTAGGGCGTAAAGCTTGTGAAGATAGCGGTGCCGGCCGATCGGCGAACATGGGCCACCGTAGCCGGCGCACTTCCAATCGTTGAGGCCGTGCTGTGCCGATTGGGGAAGTCCCTCAGTGGAGGCTCCTTCCGGCAGCTCGGTTGTGCCAGAGCCCATGTTGTAGACAACCCAATGTACCCAAGTCATCTGCGGTGCCTGAGGGTCCGGAGCGTCTGGATCATCGACAATAAGGACGAGGCTCTTTGTGCCCTCAGGCGTTCCCGACCATACAAGCGCCGGTGAGATATCCTGCCCCTCGCACGTGTATTTAACCGGTATGGACTCGCCTTCAGAGAAGGCCGTCGAGGTAAGGCGAAGGACCATGTTTTCTTCCGTTACACAGGCACTCGAAGCTCGTGTCGCACGATCGCGGTCATTTATTCATCGACCTGCTCGCTACCGATCATGACATCGACGCACAAAGGCCGATTGATTCCGGTCAAGGCCGGCCGGTTTTTGGTGGCTAAACTTGCTCTAAACCGGTGCTTAACTCTCCCTCCTGTTGGCTGGCCTTTCCCCATTTTCTAATTGTCGGCATCAGCAAGCCAGAGAGGCGACGCTAAGGGGCGCGACCATGTCAGACCTTCAAAAGCTCTCCGACGATCTCAGGCGCACACGCGACGAGATCAAGCTCAAAATTCATCTCGGCTCGATGGAGTCCCAGGATGAATGGACCGAACTTGAGAAGCGCTGGAAAGCGTTCCGCGCAAAGGCGGAGCTCGACCGGACCGCAGGAGAGGTTGGCGGCACTGTGAAGCAGCTCGGCTTGGATCTGAAGACCGCTTACGATCGGATCCGCAAGGCGCTTTGACGAACTCTTGGGCCTGCGTCCCCCGTCAGCACCAGTTGACCTGATCGAGCTGACGCGCTGCGCCGAAAAGGGTAAACTGGGTTGAGCTTTCGGGCTGCACGAGACAATGCGGGAGTTCTTACGGGGAAATCTCGCGGAGCGGCCAGTCGTCCGACGCTCTCCCCTCGGCTGCCGGCCAACTAACATTCGACCTGGAACACGGCTTGTGGGCTGGTCACGCACTTTGATTGAGCGCAGACGGCATACCTCGAACTGAAGTCTAGGCCAACAGTCTTCGAAAGGCGCACTCATGAGATTTCGCCGTCAGAGCGTATTCCGGGGCCGTCTTATTATAGCGCTCGCAGCCTTCACGCTAATGCCATCTGAGTTGTCAAATGCGCAGGCGAAAAACCCATTCGACAGCTTGCTGGGGACTTGGACCGGTGCGGGTCAACTTGTTCTTCAGGGCGGCCAATGGGAGAACATCAAGTGCAACGCGTACTATACTGGCGGCGGTAGCGAGCTTCGCCTTGCCGTTCGTTGCGCCAGCGCCAGCTACAAGGTTGAGATTCGTAGCAAGCTTACCCGCGTAGGAGACAAGATTTCTGGAACTTGGGAGGAGCGCACCTATAATGCCACTGGCGGTGTAAGCGGTCGTGATCTTGGAAACCGATTGAGCTTTACGATAAGCAATAGTGGCTTCTCCGGCTCCATGTCAGTCTCGTACGGCGGCCCCAAACAATCAGTCAGCATCTCAACAACGGGGATCAACCTAAAGAGCGTGGACATGACTTTATCAGGGATAAGAGAATGATTTCAGTCCCCTCATTCTGACTTCGACCTTGAGTGATTGAAGCGCTTTGCCGTAAACAGCAGGCCAACATTCGGAATGACCCTTGAATTCGTTGACACTACCCCAGCTTCTTCATGGGCGCTCTCGCGAACAAACACGTCCTGGCCCCCGCCATGAGCGCCACATGCGCCAACATCGTTAGCATTGCTCGTGTCATTGCCCTTGTGCTCCAACGCGTCTTGCCCGGGGCGAGCTGGTCGCGCGCCGGCCAAGGAGAAATATCGGGATGCCGGCCAACAATATCGCAACGCCAATGAGTGCGTCCAGGCCCGTGTTGTCCCCCGTCAGCACCTGTTGGACAGAATGGCGTGATTGAATAAGAGAGTGTTTCTGGCTCATCGTAGCCCCGGGAGGAGCGAAGATGAGACAAGAACGACACAGGCATTCAGACAGCGCAGATAAGACTGTCCGTGAT
>JAAERO010000146.1 GCA_024230315.1 Hyphomicrobium sp. | reverse complement strand
TAGTTAGTGGGTGTCCCGAAAGTCTCTCCGGCCAGTGATGCTCGTGAGGAACTGGCGTGAGGAGTGCCGAAGATTATAGCGATCTTCGTTTGCCACAGCGGCTAATACTCAACGAGGCTGATTTTTCGAGCGTTTGAACGCTCTCAGCGTAGACCGTTGCCACGGTTGAGCGTTGTTTGCTCGCGGATTTCTGGCTTACGCCGCTCTGCGGCGACTGCGTCCCGCTGCCGCGTCTTCGTTTTCGTTGGCAATCAGCAAGCGACCAAGCGTGTGCAGGTTGCGGCCCAGAATGGCCAGTTGCAGGTAACGTTCAAAACCTGTCTCCGAACGGTCGCGACAGCGTTTCAATGCATTGCCGCTTTGCAACGCACCAATCGCCGATTCCACGCCGGGATGATTCTGCTGAGCGGCAAGAAATTCTTCGTCCGCTTCCGACTGCTGAACGATCGACTGCTTGGCGCCCGGCTTCGGCAGACATAAGTGACTCACAAGTTTCGACAGATCTTTCTGGTTCTCAGGCGAATGAAAACCTCGGTCGAACGACAGACGCTTCACGTTGTTATCAAACGTCTCCTGCAGGCACTTTGTTTCGCGAACGGCAACGCCTGTGTCGCCTTCATCGCGGCTCATCAGAACGCCGCGAACCAGAAATCCGGCAGCGTCTTCAAATACGAGTACTTGCCGTCCAAACTGAATCGGCTCGCCCGCTTTGCCGCGTTTGTAAAGCTGTGTGTGAGGTTCGAAAATACTGAACAGCTTGTCGCAGTTCGGGACCGTTTTGCCTTCGATCACTCGTCGCCTTGCCGTGTCGGCCACGCGTTCAGTTCGAACAATAAACGCCTGCAGTGTGTTGGAGCCGAACATGTCTGTCAGTGTCGGGGCTGGCTGGCCAACGACCATGCACAATTCGCGAGCTCGCTGCGTCAGAAGTGCCGTTTTCTGCAGTAATTCGCGGTATGACGGCTTGATTCGCGTTTTGTAATTCGGGCCTTTCTTCGCCGCTATGCGATTGATTTGGCGGTTGAGCTTCTTCGCTCTTTTCAACAGATGAGCGTGCTGTCTCCAGCCGCTGATTCCGTGTTCTTCGGCGAGCAGCACACACATGGAAATGATTCTCCGGATGCCGTCATACAGCAGGCTGCTTTCGGTTGGGTAATGAATATTGGTTTCCATAACAAACGAGTCAGCCCGAACGTTTTCGATGGCATCGGGGCGAAGTTTATGACCCACTTCCACGATGGCATGATTGATCTGTTCGATCGTTTCAGGACGCAGCAGACAGAATGTGTTTCGCAGCGTCTTGTGATGAAACTCAGTTTCATCAAGACTACCGAGTCCCATGATGGCTCGTAGCTTGCGATGCTCTTCCGCGAAGTCCTGCAACTGATCGTAAGTGTAGTCGCAACCAAGACGAACAGCGGCCAGCACGCAGATGTGCCAGTAGTCCATCCCTTTGCGACAGGCATCGGTGCGTGAGTCTTTGTTGATATCCGTCGCGATCAGGGCGAGAATGCGATCGGTCAGATTTGAGTCAGAATAGACCTGCTGCAGAGCTCGCAGCACAGGAACAAGTCGATCTCGACTCTGAAGATTGAGTTCAACATTTGGAATCGGGACAGTATCCAGTCGCAGCTGTTTTGAGTAAGCTCTTCGCATCCTTGGCTCCTCGAAGATTGAGCGTGTTGACTCCGTTTTGCGTGCATCTACAACAAGCAATACGAATCTTCACCTCAACTTCGCGGAGCTTTTTGCTGTTCTCACCCCCGTTTCAACCACCCGATGAAATATCGAGTCACCCACTA
>JAAERO010000145.1 GCA_024230315.1 Hyphomicrobium sp. | reverse complement strand
TAACACCAAACGGCCAGACTTGACGCTCGCCAGCCACAGTGGCGGCAAGTGAGGGTCTGATTACCGCAGTTCCTGCTTCGAGGAACGGAAATTGGCGCACTCCATCATCGATGCAGTGTCATCCGGGGAATGTCGGTTAACCCTGCTCCGGCGACTGCCTTGCAGCGCGCTTGGCTATTGATGAGGTTGAAGCTGCTTGGCATACTTTTTTGAATGACCCGAGGCTATCTCAAATGGTTCGCACGTGTGTCATGATCGCTGTGATGCTTCTCGCCGGGTCCACAATGTACTTTGGCGCCCCTCACTTGCCGCGACTCCTTAACGATCCTCAAAAGATGACAAAAGATCGGGCACCCAAACCGGACCCAACTCCTGCGACACTCACTGACGATGCATCATCACGAACAGCAAAGAAGACCGATGCAGAGGTGGAGCAAGCCGGAAAATAAGAGGCCCTGGCCACAGAGCTCGATGTCACGCGAATTTCACAAGATGGGCCGTCTGTGTTTGCAGGCCCTACCGCCCCCTTCCAGAGTCTGACCCTTCTGGTGAACGGCATGGCCATCGCAACGGTGAAGGCGGACGCCAACGGGGATTGGGTTCTCGTGACCGAGCACAAGTTTACCCGCGCCGACCCTCAGATAAGTTTCCGCATCGGGGTACAGACGGCACAAGCAGGAACGCCGCTCCCGACCTCCATCTCAAGAAATTCCAGCGAAAAGCAGGCAGCACCGACCGGCGGGAGATGGCTTAAATCGGCGACAGCGATGATGAGGCGTTTAGAGGGATTGGTCAACGCAGCCCGCGAGCAGGCGAAAGGAAGAAAAGAAAAGCAACACGACTCCAACGGTGGTTCTGGAAGCCAGCCAACCCAAGCTAGCATTGCGGAACATGCAGTGGGTGGGCCCTCCAGCACTGGGCCTCAACTTCACGCGAAGGCCGAAACCGGCTCAGCGTCGGTCGTTCAAGCCGTGACTGAGCCAGCGGCACCAATCCCGGTTCCTATGACTTTCAACTACGACGAAGCCACGCTTACGTCAGAGGGACGCCGAGCGGGCGCGCTGCTCTTGGAATATCTGCAGCTCAAGGATCTTGGTGCCGTCACACTGACGGGCCACGCTGATGAACTCGGGACGCAAGAGTACAATTTGGAACTATCCACGCAGCGCTTGGATACGATAGAGCGTTTCCTGCGCGATGGCGGTTACAAGGGCAAGTTGGATTTGATTCCGAAGGGCGAAATCGAACCCTTCTCTGCCGTGGATCGAACGAAGTACGCACGCGATGATCTCTGGCAACTCGATCGTCGGGTCGAACTCCACGGCGCGCAGTAAGGCACACACGGGCTCCCATCCGTGCGACAATCTGGGCATAGCTGACGTGGCGACACCGGCATCGACCGGCATGTAAGGACTCTCACACGGCTCGGCGAGCGCTGGTAGCTATTCTGCCGCCTCTACGACCTCGTCGGCATCCTCAGCCTCGTCCCAAAGCTCGCGGGCCGTCGCGACTGGGCAATCGTCATCAGTGTTAAGGCTCTCAAGGCTTACGCCCTCTTTCAGGGCTTCCTCGGCCTCAGCTTCATCGCAATCGCCAAGCCCCATGTAGGCACCAATGAAGCGTTGTTCCCATTGTTCCTTCGTAATCATTGGTGTCCCTCCATTGGGCGATCGCTTAGCACTTCAGTTTGTGTAGACAGGCGATGCCAGTCGCACGCCGCTTACGGCACTGCGAGGCCACGCGGTAAATCTCTCGATGACGGGGCGCCGGCGCAAGCCACCTTGGTATGCTTTCCACAGTTCCTGCATGGCTGACCACTTCATCGGCCCTGCCTGAGCCTGGCCGAAGCCCAAAAGCCTATCGTGGTCTCCGAAGAACCTGATTTCCCGTCCTGCTGATCTTGTTGGTCTGGGCTGGCTTCGGAGAGAATGCCTCCGATTCGCCACCAGCGGCAACGGCAGCCGGTTGGCTATGGTGGCGCAATCGGGTATAAGCGCCCGCCTGACAGGCATTTTGCCGTCATTGGGGGCCCGTAGCTCAGCGGTAGAGCACCTGACTTTTAATCAGGGTGTCGATGGTTCGATACCATCCGGGCTCACCAGGCATTTCAATGGGTTAGAAAATTTCTCTGTCGTCCAGGCCGCGTTTGGGTACCGGCATGGGTACCAGATCACCGGCGATTTAGCCCGCATTGCCCAGATAAGTCGGTTAGAGAGAGGCCCAACTTACCGATTCAGATATTATCATCAGCATCTTAGGCGAATAGATGCGGGGTCATAATGGTGCACCCAACGGGTGAAGCAAAATCCGATGCGTCCC
>JAAERO010000144.1 GCA_024230315.1 Hyphomicrobium sp. | reverse complement strand
TTGACAATCGGCAGCGTATTCTCTGCCTGAATATCGTCCAAGGCAGGCACACAAAAAAGGTGTGCTGCTGCTAAAAAAACAATGGCGGTGGTGATCTCTTTCATCATTTGCTCCGAGGTTTTACGTTTCCAATTCTAATCGACTCATAGGGATTCATCTTGCTTCCGGTCAGGACTCCGTATCCTTTATCGCCCCAATCTTTGCCCCATGAATTGGCAAACACCAGGTAAGGCTCGTTGTCACTATCGAAACCAACATGTAAGAGTAAGACAAGGTGACCCCACCAAGTGAATCCACCCGTGCAGGGTGCTGGGTCATGCTCGTCAAGCAGTGCCGAGGCTACTGACATAAAGTTGTGTTGACCAAGATCCTCAAAGTCGTGAAGATCGTGCTGCTCCATGTTAGCCCGTACGTCCCAGCGATTAGGGAGTGAACGGTCGAACGAAACATTGGGCCACTTGTCGTATGTTGCGATACCGAAGTCGTTGATACCCTCACAGGCCCAAGATCCCCAGCCGCCTTCATTCTTGAAGTCAAGAATCATGCAGGCAGTCGATGCTGGCGAAAGGCCAAGGTCAGTGTGTCCCTGCCTCCCGTACTGCGTCTCAACTCCAGAGACTGTGCCAAACATCCAGCAGTAGTTTGTGGACCGCTGGTCCTTGATGGCTACCGTGTCTTTGTGCCAGTACAGTGGGCTGCTAGCGTTCTTCTCATGCATAGCCGAGAGTTCACGCAGTTCGTCCATGCTGTAGGTCTTGCCAGTGAACTTTGGAAGTGTTGAGCCGAACGGCTCGTACATGAAGTCACGAGCAACGTATCCGCCAGTTCTTCCTCTGAACAGTTCTTTTCTTTGGGTAGGAATCACTTGGCTGCCCCCTTGATGATCTTGACGAGCATCCCGATGTCACGAGGGATTGGGTAGCATCGACCAACCCCAGAGCCATCAACCAACACGATGCTGGGAGTGCCGAAGTTCTTTGCAGCGTCGAACATGTTTCGCTCCCACTGGTCGCACTGGAACAGGTCGGCGTCTGCACGGTACATGCGAAACTCCAGACCTGCTGCTTCACATGACTTGCGAACCAACGAACTGTTGCGGACCTTGTTCTGATCCGAGTCTTGCTTTGCCTTCTCGTCCCAAACAATCATTAACGCTGGGACGGGTGGGGCTGGAAGATCCTTGACACCGTGATTGCGGCCAGAAAGGTATCCTGCACCAGCAAACATCGAAAGGACTGCACCCTTGCCAAGTACAGCGAGTGTGTCCCGCCGGTTGATCTTGTTTCTCAGGCTTACTTTAGTCATCTTTGTTTTCCAATTTCTGCACACGGTCGAGGATTCGGCCTAGTACGTTCTCCAACTCTGTAAGGTCAAGTTTGCGTGGAGCAGG
>JAAERO010000143.1 GCA_024230315.1 Hyphomicrobium sp. | reverse complement strand
TTCGCCCACGCCTGCTTGGGAGACTTCCCAAACGCAACGCTGCGCGTGGTGAAGTAACCGAACCTGCCGAAGCACTCAACGTCTGAAACGATAACTTTGAACATAATGAAAATCCTAAAAAGTGTTGTGAAATTTGTATTGTAGGTTAGGGGTGTGTGGGTGACGATCCCACGTTACCGGCGATTTGTTACGCTGTTAGGTCAATCCCCACTAAAGGACTAGAGTCTACACTCTGCAACAAAAAGTAGTGTCCGGCTTCTTCCAACAGAACACCCCGCTTTGTATTGTTTGCGATTTTGTGAATTTGTCTGATCTTACAGACCGGGACATCTTGCCCGACTCGCGTTGTGTGTGAGGACTTACTATCCAACCTGCCGTTAAGCATAAGCCGACCTGTTGGTTTGCCTCGTATTAAATTGTAAAAGATCAAAAAGTCAAGCTGACCGGCTGAGATTGGCCGTCATTAAGTCGCCTCGCAGACTCACTTAACATGCCCCCATTATACCATAAGTATCGGCATTTGTCAAGGGGTATCTTGATCAAAATT
>JAAERO010000142.1 GCA_024230315.1 Hyphomicrobium sp. | reverse complement strand
CGATAACCTTTCTTCGACAGAAGCTCAAGCCGCCTGTCGGAATCGAAAAAACCAATCTGCGCCATCGTGCCCCGCCCGAATCAATCTGTCAGGCATCAGACTCGCATAAATCGGAGTATGGGTTATTTTTCGAGGTGCCCTGTAATTTTGCGAATCGCGCGAAGCATGGCAAGCTTATCACATCTTCAACAAACGAAAGGAGGTGATCCGATGTCGAGTGGGATCTTGAGGACGGCGACGTCGTGGTCGCTCGGGTTCAAGCCGGATTTACCTCTGGTGGTGGCCTGACCCAGCCAAGCGACGCAGCGCGACAACCGCTGCTGATCGCCGCCGAAATCTCACGGGGGCCGCCCTTAGGGCAGCCCCTTTGTTTTTGTCGCTGCTATTGCCGATAGCGTACAACCTACCGACAAGATTGTTCGGCCTGTGAGATCGATGCAGGAAACGGACACTTTGTTGATCGAGACCTCAACGAAGCGTACACAGCACACAGATGACCCGATTCCTCTCCTCTTCTCTTCTCTTCTCTTCTCTTCTCATAGGTTCCCATGCCCCTGCTCCGATTTGATCTGATCGAAGGTCGCTCTGATGCCGAGCTCAAGTCTCTGCTCGATGCCGCCCACCGCGCCATGCTCGCCGTATTTAAAGTCCCGGAGCGCGATCGCTACCAAATCGTGCACGAGCACAAGCCGTCGCGCATGATCGTCAAGGACACCGGTCTGAACATCCCGCGCACTGACAAGGTCGTCTTCCTACAGGTGACGAGCCGCCCGCGCGGAGCCGAAGCCAAGCAAACATTCTACCGCTTGCTCACCGAGGAGCTGGAGCGCAGCTGCGGCATTGCGTCCTCCGACGTCATGGTGTCGATCATTGAGAATACGGACGAAGATTGGTCGTTTGGGTTGGGCCGTGCGCAATTCCTCACAGGCGACCTCTAAGCGCGCCAATCACTCGGCGACAGCGTTTCGGTTAGACATCGCTGTGATCAATTCTACGACCGCACGGCGAAGATGCGGATCGCTGATGCAAAAGGTGATTGGCAAAGCGAAATACGCATAAAGGCAAAAGTCCTGTTGGACTATGTCGACACAGCGGAAGGAGATGCTGTTCATCAGCTAGCCTTGTCGCTTTGTAAGGCCGTCCTTGCTTTGCAAGTCGTCAGCCGTAATTGACGGATTATCACACGTGCCATTCGCCGACAGAGTTTGGATCGAAGGCGGCGAGACGTACCCCGGTCAGCGTGCTGCAAAAATAGACCTGACCAACATCGGATCAATGCCAGGCCGGCGACGTGCCGCGCGCTTGACTCGGTGCCGACCTCAACCCACGGGAAAATACGCGTCGACGCAGCACATCGCTGGACGTTCCGATGTCGGAACTATTCGCTACCAAATTCGAACATCTTCCCTCTGCTCGACATGCTACTCTAACGGAGTCATGTTGCGCTTTAGTATAATGAGACGTCCACTAATATGTGAAGGGGGGACAACGTGCTTGAGGGCACCTCGAACAATGGCGCCTTTGGCTTTGTGGGTGCCGGCGGCGCGGCGTCAGGCGCGGTTGCGATGCTGGTCTGCCGCCTTCGCGGCGGTCTTTGCGTTACCCTCAGGCCGTCTTGCAACGCCTTGGACGCAATTG
>JAAERO010000141.1 GCA_024230315.1 Hyphomicrobium sp. | reverse complement strand
GATCACCTTTCTTCGACAGAAGCTCAAGCCGCCTGTCGGAATCGAAAAACCCAATCTGCGCCATCGTGCCCCGCCCGAATCAATCTGTCAGGCATCAGACTCGCATAAATCGGAGTATGGGTTATTTTTCGAGGTGCCCTTCAGATGCACGCTAGCTCGGGCGCATCCTGCAAAATCAGAGGGTTAGGTGAATGGATCTTGACACCGCCGAGACCATTGCAATCTCTGCGCTAGCCTTCCTCGCCGGTGATGAGCAACGCCTGGGCCGATTCCTCGCATTGACCGGCATTGGACCGCCCGAACTGAAGGCCCAAGCGCACACGCCGCGTCTCCTCGCGGCAGTCCTCGACCACGTACTCCAGGACGAAAACCTGCTGTTGGTTTTCGCCGCCTCCAATCGCATCGCACCGGAGCTGATAACGCCGGCTCAGCAGCTTCTCGCCGAGCACGCCGCCGGAACATACGAACGGTAACGAAACGGGGTGTCCTCACAAAATAGCGACGCCCGCTCTCAGCGTTTCCCAGGCCGGCACTTGCCTTTCTTCAGCAGCGTCAGCTCTTTTAGTTCGCCGCGGATGGAAAAGTCGCCGTAGTCGATGAATAGGTCGCTCGAGATACCGTTCTCGTAGAACAAGAACGATAGCTCGTAGGTCGGCAGCTGGTCGGTCCGGACCGGTCCCGGCTCAAAATAGCTGATGGCAACCGGCCATGCGGTGAGGCCATCGAGCTTGCCACCAAAGTTGCGCCTCGGCGTGCGCTTCTCCACACTCGCATTTCGTGGCTTACCGATGACGGCATTCGTCTCGTAGAATTTCTCGCCTTTGTCCGAGCCGTCATAAAGGTTGGCTGTGAAAATGGTCTTGCCTGAGTGCGCCGCTTCCAACAGCGCCAGCGAATGCTGAATGGGAAAGTAGATATCCGAGGGCAGTTTAACGGTCTTCTTCGACGGTTTCGTCAGCTCGACCTTTGTGAATGTCGCACCGTTACTTGGACCGGCGCTGCCCTGTGCAGCTTCGGAGAGTTTCTGGTTCTCGTATTGGCTGGAGCTGAAGCGCAAGTGATGCGTTTCCAGATCCTCGAAGCTTGAAGTTCTCAGGTCGTTGATCTGTGCAATGCCTTCCTGGTTCGTCATGCGCGTCACGAAACGCATCTTTTGCTCGTAGCCCTTGCAGCTGCTGCCGCTCATCTCATAAACCATGCGACCGGTCATCTCCGCGACGCCGGAGCCGGGGGTGGAATGTTCCAATGTAATCTCATAGACGGCACGATGGGGCGCAATCGAAGCGCCTTGCTTGCCTGTCAGCGCCGAGACCTGGGTAACAAGCGCAAGCAGAAACGCTCCACCCATCGCGGCGGTTGGAATAAGCCTCAACACTTTGGCCATACGTGTTTTCCTTGCCATCGGGTGAGGATAGCCCACGACTCGTTAAAGTATGGAAACACTAGGCCGCTATGAGCGTATTGCAAAGTGGCCGCCCCTCGGTCAAATAGGCGCGCTAAGGGGCTGAAAAACCACAAACAAGGGGAGGGACAGATCCATGGGTGGCAAAGTTGAGGCGCGGCTTAAAGATCTCGGCATCGTGCTGCCCGACGCGCCAACGCCGGTTGCTAATTACGTCCCCTCCCTCATTATCGGCGACCTGTTATTTATTTCAGGACAGATCTCCATGGGCGCTGATGGTGAAATAATCACAGGCCAACTCGGCGGCGCGGTGAGCGTCGATCAGGGGCAAGCGGCCGCGAAGCGATGCGCCATTTTCATTCTTGCACAAACCAAGGCGGCAGTCGGCAGCCTGGACCGCGTAACGCAGGTCGTGAAACTCACTGGCTTCGTCAACGCAACGGCCGAATTCGGTGATCATCCCAAAGTCATAAACGGCGCCTCCGATTTTATGGTTGAGGTGTTTGGCGACAAGGGCCGGCACACACGCGCAGCCGTCGGCGTTTCTAGCTTGCCGATGAATTGCGCCGTCGAGGTCGACGCTATCCTGCGTATTGAGCAATATATCTGATGCGAGAGCGTGCAGCTTTCCTGAAACCAATTGCGCACCGCGGGCTGCACACGCCCGCAAACGGTCTGGTCGAGAATTCGGCTGCAGCTTTCGAGGCAGCGATTGCCAAAGGCTACGGTCTCGAGGCCGACGTTCAGCCATCGGCTTGCAGCACACCCATGATTTTCCACGACGACACACTGGAACGGCTTATCGAAAGCCGCGATGCTGTGCGCGCACACGACGACGCAACTCTCAAGAGTTTAACCTACCGCGGCGATCCATCCCCAATGATTGACTTTGCCGAGCTGCTTGAACTCGTCGATGGGCGCGAGCCGGTTCTGGCCGAAATCAAGAGCGACTGGAAGCCGCCCAACCTCGCCTTTCTGCAATCGATTACTGAGCTCGCCTCCAGCTACCGCGGACCGATTGCGCTCATGTCCTACGATCCCGACGTGATCGCCATCGTGAAGGAGCTGGTGCCGCAGATCCCGCGGGGCATCGTGTCAGGACTGTATGATGTGCTTGACCATTGGCACGGCCGTCTTGAGCAAGAGCGCGCCTTCCGCCTTAGCCACTTGCTTGAATCGCGCGACGCCGCACCCGATTTCTACGCCTATCATGTGGAGTCGCTGCCCACCCCCGTGACGCGGTTCGCGCGTGAAATTATGGGGCTTCCCTTTTTTGCCTGGACAGTTAGGACGCCAGAGGAGCGCAAAATTGCCGACCGCTGGGCCGATGCACCGATCTTCGAGAACTATGAGCCCTGACGGCGACGAACTTCCTGGCTGTGTATCGCCGAAGAAATAGTGCAGAGTTTTCCGATGAGTGCACGCGGAAATGAGGAGCCGAAAGCGATCGCACGGGTCGTTCCGCGGATCAGAGAGATCGAGGCAGGTGCGTGGGATGCTTGCGCCAATCCCGACCCCAGCGCCTATAACCCCTTCGTTTCGCACGCCTTCCTCAACGCTTTAGAGGAATCGGGCAGCGTCGGCGAACGCGACACCGGCTGGCTGCCCCACCACATCACCATCGAAGATAGTGCTGGGCAGATCAGCGCGTGTATGCCCTGCTACATCAAGCTAGACAGCACCGGCGAGTACGTGTTCGATTGCGCTTGGGCGGAGGCCTATGAGCGCGCAGGCGGCCGGTACTATCCCAAGCTACAGACCTCCATTCCATTCACGCCCGTGCCCGGCGGCCGTCGAGCTTTCAAAGCGCCTTGGCGCCTCTTCCTTGCACGTCACCTTCCTCACCCAGCGCGAATGGAACCGCCTCGCCGATCTCAACTTCCTGCGGCGCATGGATCAGCAGTTCCACTGGCACAATGAAGGCTACAAAACGTTTGATGACTTCCTTGCGCAGTTGTCCTCACGCAAGCGCAAGACCATTCGCAAGGAGCGCGCAGAAGCTTTGAGCGACGGCCTCTCCATTGAAAGGATTTCCGGCGCCAATATCACCGAAGCGCATTGGGATGCGTTCTACGACTTCTACATGGATACCGGCAGCCGCAAGTGGGGGCGCCCCTATCTCAATCGCCACTTCTTTTCACTTCTGAGCGAAATCATGGGCAAACGTTGCCTGCTTATCATGGCTAAGCGCCAAGGCAGTTACGTTGCCGGCGCCCTCAATGTCCTGGGCAGCGAGGGTCTTTACGGCCGCTACTGGGGCGCTATCGAACATCACCCCTGCCTGCACTTTGAGGTCTGCTACTACCAGGCGATAGATTATGCGATCGAGGCCGGCTTGGCGCGCGTGGAGGCAGGCGCCCAAGGCGAGCACAAGCTAATGCGCGGCTATCGGCCGGTCACGACCTACTCGGCGCATTGGATCCAGGATCCCGACATGCGCCGCGCGATAGCGCGCTATCTCGATGATGAACGCAGCGCCGCAGCTGAGACCACAGCCTTTCTAGCCACGCGTGGACCCTACCGCAAAGACCGCGCCGCAGACGCGCGCTAGAGCCTGATCATTTCACTTGGAGGCGCGAATTGCGTCCAAGTGAAACGTGAATCAGTCTCTACACTTCTGATTTAGAGTAAGATTCACGTTCTTGCCGGGAACCTTCTGGGCTTGGTGAGCAATCCCATCAAGAACGATCTTGCTCTAGGGCCGCCGCCCGCTTGACGTGCGCGTTGTCGCCCCCTTTAACAGGCGGCACGTCTTCAGGAGAGTAACCGCATGATGTACGACGCCAACAATATCTTCGCCAAAATTCTGCGTGGCGAGATCCCATCCCATAAGGTCTACGAGGATCCCGAAGTGCTCGTGATCATGGACGCCATGCCGCAATCGCCCGGGCACACGCTCATCATACCCAAGGCTCCCTCGCGCAACCTGCTCGATGCCGATCCCGAAATGCTGGCTCGGCTGGCGCCCCTCCTGCAGAAGATTATGCGCGCCGTCAAGGAGGCTTTTACGGCCGATGGCGTGACGCTGGTGCAGTTCAACGAACCGGCCAGCGGTCAGACCGTTTTCCATCTCCACTTTCACGTGATCCCAAGGATTGAAGGCACGCCACTCAAACCCCATACGGGTGCAATGGAAGACTCTGAGGTCTTAGCCGCCAACGCAGAAAAGGTTCGCAAGGTGCTTGCAGCGTGACAAAGGTCCTCGTCATCGGCGCGAGCCGTGGCATTGGCCTGGAAACCGTCAAGGCTCTGCTCGCTAAGAACTATGAAGTGTGCGCGTTCGCACGCTCGACTGCAACGATCCCGCTTGATGATAAGCGGCTGGAGAAAGTCGATGGCGACGCCCTCGACAGGCGCGACATCGACCGCGCACTGGAGGGCGTCGATGCCGTCATCCAAAGCCTCGGGGTTTCGTTCGGACCCCAAACAGTTCTCAAAGGAACGACGCTGTTCTCCACGTCCTCACGCGTCCTCGTCGATGCCATGCGAACCAAAGGCATCAAGCGGCTGATTGCCGTCACGGGGCTTGGTGCAGGCGATAGCCGCGGTCACGGCGGCCTGCTTTACAGCGCGCCGCTCTTTCCGCTGATGTTAAAGCGCGTCTACGACGACAAGGACGTCGAGGAGCAGATCGTGCGCGCAAGCGGGCTAGACTGGAGCATCGTGCGTCCGGGCCTTTTGACGAGCGGAGCAACAAGGGGGCGCTATCAAGTCCTCACCGACCCCAAGTCATGGCGAGCGGGATCGATCTCCCGCTGCGATGTTGGCGAATTCCTTACCCGTCAAGTGAAAGAGCGGACCTACATCGGCCAAACGCCGGTATTGATCGACTAGGAATAGCCAGCGTCGAACTGATGTGCCTCGTCCCGGAGGGCTTGATCCCAAGGGCTAACCCGGCCCCTTGGCAGCTCAGCCCCCTCCATAGAGCTGGAAGCGCCGACGCGGCCAATGTCCGCTCCTGGGAGAGAAATAGTCATTTGGCTTGGCGGATCATGTGTCAGCAAAATTTTCGCCGCTAGAACCTGATCGTTTCACTGGGACGCACTTGTGCCGTTCCAAGTGAAACGTGAATCACGTCTCTACACTTTTGATTTAGGGTCTGTGACCCTAGGGACTAGACCCTAGAGCGAGATTCACTTATCTGCCGGGATCCTTCTGGGCCTGATGAGCGATCCCATAAAGAACGATCTTGATCTTGCCCTAGCGTTCACTGGTGACATCTCATGTCACCAAACTCAACGCATCCACTCCACGCCAAGGAAAATGAGCGCTGCCAACCCTGCGGCAGATGGAACTGTGATGACCCAAGCCGCTACGATGCCCACGAAATGCGACCGGCGCACGAGCTTGCGGCGGCGTAACTCGTCTTGATCTTTCCCCGAGACACGCCGGTGCGGGTGATGCTCTCTGTGCGTACGTATGTAATGTCGGCGACGACGGCTGTTCGTGGTGTAGTACTCGCGGAAGAAACCGACACCGAATACGGCACCAACTGCGATGTGTGTCGTGCTGACGGGCAGACCCAACCAGGAGGCAAACAGCACCGTCATCGCGGCCGAAAGCGCCACACAAAAGGCCCGCATAGGATTCATCTTGGTGATCTTCTCGCCGACCAAGCGCACAATGCGGGGGCCGTAGAGAAAAAGACCAAGACTAATACCCGCCGCTCCGATCAGCATCACCCAAAAAGGCACGTCGACGTCGCTGACCAATGTGCCAGACTCCGCACTATGCAGGATCGCAGCCAATGGACCGACCGCATTAGCAACGTCGTTGGAGCCGTGGGCAAATGACAACAGCGCGGCCGAACAGATTAGCGGCAGATGGAACAGTTTTCGCAGGGACTGATTCCGGTTATCCATCCCCTCTGACCGGCTACGCACCCATGGTTTCGCCACCATGTAGACCAGGGCGTAGGCCACGGCGGCGGTTGCGGCGATCGTTAGGAGTCCGGGGTTCCAAACGTGCCTCAGTCCTTTGACCAGGAGAAATGCCGCAAACGTGCCGGACATTACTCCAATCAGCACGGGAACCCACCGCCGTGCCGCAGCAATTTTGTCGTCCTGATATATCAGATTGATTTTTATGAAGGCGAGGAGCATCGCCGCGATAACGCCGCCTATCAGAGGCGAGATTAGCCAGCTGGCAACAATCGAAGATACGACAAACCAGTCGACCATGCTCACGCCGACTGCAGCGATTCCAGCACCCAACACTCCTCCAACAATTGAATGGGTCGTCGACACGGGAGCGCCGAGAAACGTAGCCAGATGCACGCAAAGCGCTGAGGAGAGTAGCGCCGACATCATGATCCACACAAAAACCTGACCGCTCGGCACCAGCTCGGGATCGATAATTCCCTTTGAGATTGTTTCGACAACGTTGCCACCAGCGATCAATGCGCCCGCGCACTCGAAGATGGCGGCAATGATAAGCGCACCCGTCATGGTTAGGGCGCGCGCTCCCACAGCCGGACCGACGTTGTTTGCTACATCGTTCGCGCCGATGGTCAGCGCCATGTAGCCGCCGATGACCGCAGCAGCGATCATCATAAGTGCGTTCGGCCCAGACCCGATCTGGAAGCTGGCCAAGATGCCCGCCGTGACGAGGAATAGCAGCGCGAAACCGGGCGCGAATCGAGTTCGCGAGACGAAGCGTGTCGCCTCCTCCATACGTTCAATTTTACGGAGATCTTTATCGAGCGACGTCTTGCGAAGTCGGGCTACTCGTAAGGCTGGCGCCTCTCCGTCCCGAACTGTCATGCGAATCGGTCCCCAAATCTTTTGTGGTGAGGTCATAGGTAGGCTGTGCCCGAACCACAACCCCACCCATCCGTTCGCCACAGCTTTTCACTGAAGGCGTAGAAACAGCAATCAGATTCCAAGCAGCGGGCAACTGCTTCAACGCCAGACACGCAACCTGACCGCGAACTTAAGCAGTGCTCTGCGTCGAGTGATCAAACTCGCGCAGGACGCTTGCAAGTTGTGGTTCACTTACGAGGGTCGCCGCCCTACTTGGCTCGACCCACATAAATCTCCGGCTCGCCTTTTCTGGCCAGGACAAGTGCTGGCGATCGACTTCTAAAAGGTAGACTTCGACACGGCAGCGGATCCACGAGAACAGGTGTAGGCGCTTGGTATAGACGAAACTGCTAGTCGAACGGCGACTGACCTCTCCCTCGACACCAGCCTCCTCAAATGCTTCCCGCGCCGCAAGCTCAGGAGATGCCAATCCAGACTTGGGCCAGCCTTTGGGGATACTCCAGCGGCCCATGCCGCGGGTGGTTATAAGAAGGACCAGAGATGATCGCTCGGTTTCGACATAGGGAAGCGCCGCAATTTGCTTTAGTGGCTCCATCTCTCAGCAAGCTTGTGTTTAATGGTGCCCGCCTACTATGCACTCGACGCAAGGTCCGCTTTGGCACTAGCGGTTTACCCGCACCTGGCCGCGTTTCGGCTTCTAGGTATATGGCGGAGTTCGGTGAGGGGAAATACGAACGTCTGACGGTCCAGTTAGCCGAGTAGTCAGCGGTCCTTGCGTCGTGGCACGTTCGGCACGGCCCCCGCACCGGAGGACTTCGATTTGCGCTCCTTTTTCGCCTTCGGGCCGGGCAGCGCCTTGCGCTGTGCGGCTCCGACGAGCATGGGCTTGGACGTTGTTACCTCGTCCTCATCATCTTCACTCTTGGCTTTCGCCCGCTTGGGATCGGCCGCAAAGTACTCGAAAGCGAGCACGCGACCCTCACCTGTGCCCTTGACGACAATCTCCACCGTGCCGCCGTTTTCCAGCTTTCCAAACAGAAGTTCGTCGGCGAGCGGCAGCTTGATATTCTCCTGGATCACGCGGGCGAGCGGCCGGGCTCCGAACTTTTTATCGTAGCCCTTTACTGCCAGCCATTTGGTTGCATCCTCTGACAGCTCAATCGTCACGCCGCGATCGGCAAGCTGAGCCTCGAGCTGGAAGATAAACTTCTCCACGACCTTTTCGATGATCGCAGGGGGAAGACCGGAGAACGCGATCACTGCGTCGAGACGGTTGCGGAACTCTGGGCTGAACATGCGGTTGATGGCTTCGCTGTCGTCGCCTTCGCGCTTGGAGCGTGCAAAGCCCATGGGTGCTTTGGCAAGATCAGCTGCGCCTGCGTTCGTCGTCATGATGAGAACGACGTTACGGAAATCAATCTGTTTGCCGTTGTGGTCGGTGAGCTTACCGTGATCCATCACCTGCAACAAGATGTTGAACAGGTCGGGATGCGCCTTCTCAATCTCGTCCAGCAGCAGCACGGAGTGCGGATGTTGGTCGATGCCGTCGGTCAGAAGACCTCCTTGATCGAAGCCAACGTAGCCTGGCGGCGCGCCAATGAGACGGCTCACCGTGTGTTTCTCCATGTATTCCGACATATCGAAACGCAAAAGCTCCACGCCCATCAGGTCGGCGAGCTGTTTTGCGACCTCAGTCTTGCCGACGCCGGTGGGACCGGAAAAAAGATAACAGCCGATGGGCTTCTCAGGCTCGCGCAAGCCCGCGCGCGAAAGCTTGATCGCCGAGGACAGCGCCTCGATCGCCTTGTCCTGACCAAACACAACGCGCTTCAGGTCTTTGCCTAAATTGTGAAGGAACGCTGCATCGCTCTTGGTCACGGTCTTGGGCGGAATGCGTGCCATGGTGGCGACCGTCGCCTCGATTTCCTTCACCGTAATCTTCTTTTTACGCTTGCCTACCGCGAGCAGCATTTGGGAGGCGCCCGACTCGTCGATCACATCGATCGCTTTGTCAGGCAGCTTACGGTCATGGATGTACTTGGCGGACAGCTCCACGGCTGTCTTGATAGCATCGTTTGTGTACTTCAGCTTGTGGAAGGTCTCGAAGTACGGCTTCAGCCCTTTGAGAATTGCAACCGAGTCCTCGATCGAGGGCTCCTTCACGTAAATATTCTGGAAGCGGCGCACCAGCGCGCGGTCCTTTTCAAAGTGCTGCCGGTACTCCTTGTAGGTGGTCGAGCCGATGCAGCGCACCGTGCCCGATTGCAACGCGGGCTTTAACAGGTTGGAAGCATCCATGGCACCGCCCGAAGTGGCGCCGGCGCCGATCACCGTGTGGATCTCGTCGATGAATAGAATCGCGCCTGGATAGTTCTCGATCTCCTTCATCACCGCTTTGAGGCGTTCCTCGAAGTCGCCGCGGTAACGCGTACCAGCAAGCAGCGCACCCATATCGAGCGAGAAGATAGTGGAATCCGTTAAGACCTCTGGCACGTCGGACTTGATTATCTTGCGTGCAAGGCCTTCAGCAATCGCGGTCTTGCCCACGCCGGGTTCGCCGACGAATAGCGGGTTGTTCTTCTGACGCCGGCACAACACTTGGATCGTCCGCAGTACTTCCGGTTCACGACCGATCAGCGGATCAATCTTGCCCTCGCGTGCCTTCTTGTTGAGATTGACGCAATAGGAATTGAGCGCGTCCTGACTAGGCTTGCGCTCGTCGCCTTCCGTGACCTGGTCCTCTTCAACGCCGCGCGCGTGCCGCGGCTCCGACATACCCGGCCGCTTGGCGATACCATGACTGATGTATTGAACCGCGTCGAAACGAGTCATCTCCTGCTCTTGCAGGAAATAAGCGGCGTGGCTTTCGCGCTCGGCAAAGATCGCAACGAGAACGTTGGCGCCGGTAACCTCCTCGCGTCCGGAGGATTTCACATGCACGACCGCGCGATGGATTACGCGCTGGAAGACCGTTGTTGGCTGCGCTTCGGCTGCGTCCTTGGAAACGAGTGCGCCTAGATCATTGTCGAGATAACCCGCGACACGCGCGCGAAGTGCATCAACATCGACGGTGCACGCACGCATGACGGCGGCCGCATCCCGATCGCCGATCAACGCCAGCAGCAGGTGCTCTAGCGTGGCGTATTCGTGGCTACGCTCGTTCGCGGCCTCAAGAGCGCGATGCAGCGCGGTTTCCAGGCTCTTTGAGAAGGACGGCAAGGATGACCTACTCTTTCTCCATGGTGCATTGTAGAGGATGACCGTTCTGTCGTGAATAATCCATGACTTGCGTCACCTTTGTCTCAGCAACTTCATAAGGGAACACACCGCAGATCCCTACGCCCTTATGATGAACATGCATCATGATACGGGTCGCCTCTTCCTTTCCCTTTGAAAAGTATTTCTCCAATACGTGTACGACAAATTCCATCGGCGTGTAGTCGTCGTTCAGCAGCAGCACCTTGTAAAGGCTTGGTTTTTTGGTCTTGGGCCGCGTCTTCGTGGCCAAACCCGTGCGATTGTCACCGCCGCCGCCATCCCGGCGCGGACCTTTTTTTCTGGCCATCATCCATATGGGCAGCCTTGCCGCATTCGTCGTCTTTGTCATCGATCGCAAAATTCCGTCGACGCAGCCTCCGCCGACCCCTGCTTCCACTTGCACCCACAAGGTACATCTATTGATACGCAAGGGGGTCCGGGCTCGCAATTGGTCCGTCATCGAGGAACCGATCACCGGCCCTCGACACCCAATTTGTACCGGAAAGACGTAGCCGGGAATACGATATGATGGGATTGCAACGCGACACAAAAAAGGCCCAGCGCAGGCCGGGCCTTGCTTTCTTGTCGCCAGTGGGAGCCAGCGCTGCTCGGCTCAGCCACCGTTGTGCAGGATTTTCTCTACGGGCTTGTAGGCTTCCTTGGCCAAATTCGCGTACATGCCGCCGATTTTGGTCACCTGCTGCATGTAGTCGTCATAGGCGCGCTTGGCATAGCTCGTCTGGATTTCGACGGCCTGCTCGACCGATTTCGATCCCATAAGCTTCTCAAGGGTGGCACTACCCTCCTCGAACGACCGCTTTGTGTAATTGCCCATCTCAGCAGCGATCGCCTGCCAATTCTTGTTCCACTCGCCGAACATACGCATGGCGCTGTCCACGTTGGTTTGCCCGAGCTTCTGCATGTCCTCAAAATTTTTCATCATTGTGTCATCCGTGTCCTTGACAAGCTCTCCGACCTTTAGAACGTGAAAGCAATTTCCCGGGCCCAATTCCGAGCCTATCCACAGCTCTTTTTATAGGCACCGCACAATTTTTCAAGCGATTTTCTGCGGCGCAGCATGGACCTAGGGAACTTTGCGTTAACCCCGACTAAGCTATCCGAGGGGTATTATAGGTCCCCATCTCTTTGTCGCTGGCGCGCGGGCCCTCGCGCCCCAAAGCGTCCCAAAAACGATGGTCACCTCGTTCACATGCTTTGCGAGCGGGGTTCCACATCGGGGCAGGGAAAAGGCCCAACACCTTGTTTGGGAAGCTTTTTTGTTCGAGCGTACACTTCGCCGAATGCGTTGTGAACGATCTGGTCGAAGCACGTGAGGACTGCCTTCAATTGATACGTGATCTAACTTTGCGCGCAGGGATTACAGCCCTCATTTTGGCCCTCGCCGCGAGCGCCTTGACGCCGGCGCACGCCGCCCCTCGCCAAGCCTCCATGGCAATCGACGCCAATACCAGTGCCGTGCTGCACAATAAATCTGGCGACGCGGCCCGCTATCCAGCCTCGCTCACCAAGATGATGACCCTCTACATGACCTTTGAGCTGATTGAGCAAGGGCGGATGAGTTACGCCACCAAGATCAAAATGTCTGAGACGGCGGCCGCCGCCCCGCCCTCAAAGCTCAAGTTGAAGCCTGGCGATGAGCTCACTGTGCTTGACGCAATCAAGGCGCTTGTCACCAAATCGGCCAACAATGTCGCTGTAGCCTTGGCCGAACACATTGGGGGCAGCGAGGAAAACTTCGGCCGCCTCATGACCAAAAGAGCCCGCCAACTTGGAATGACATCGACGGTCTTCAAGAACGCGTCCGGTCTGCCCAACCGCGAGCAAAAAACGACGGCGCGCGACATGCTGAAGCTGGCCATGCACCTGCAGGACCACTTCCCGCAGCACTACAAGCTATTTTCGATCCGGCATTTCACCTACCGCGGTCGCAGGTACCGTAACCACAATGCGTTGCTGCGGCAGTTTAAGGGCACGGACGGTATCAAGACAGGCTACACGCGCGCTTCAGGCTTCAACCTCGTCGCCAATGTGCGCCGCGATGGTAAGCACGTTGTTGCTGTTGTATTCGGTGGCAAATCGGCGCGTGTGCGCAACGCAAAGATGCGCTCGATCTTGACCAAGGCGCTTGCGAAAGCGTCACGGAAGAAGACACGCAAGCCAGTGCTCGTTGCCCGCGCCAAGTCGCCTACTCCTCCGCGCCCCATTCGGGCTTCTTCCAAAACGTCACCGCGCGCACCGCATCTGCGCGGGACGGCCCAACCTTCCATCAAGGTTGCCAAGGTCCGCCCCACACCGATGGCATTCGGCGCACAACGCGATGCCACTCGGCTCGAAGAGGGTGACAATAGTCAACTGGATGCGAACCCGGCATATCGCCCCGCTGCAACAGCTAACGGCAACGCAGTGGCGCGGTTTGCGCCTCCTCGAGGCGTTCTCGCTCGGGGACTTCGGCCCTCTACGCTCCAAGCCCAGGCGACCGGGTTGGCGCGCGCCGCCTCTGCGACACGGCAACCACGAGCAGAACCGCTTAGGAATACTGCCGCAGTCGCATCTGGTCCGTTCCAGGTCCAGGTCGGAGCCTACATCGCGTCGGCCGATGCCGAGCGGCAGATGGCGCAAGCGCGCCGACGCTCAGGCGACCTGCTCGATCGCTATCGAGGCGTCGCCGTTCCGGTGGAGAACGGGCGGCGTCAGCTCTACCGCGCCCGCTTCCAGGGCTTCGAAAGAACGGCTGCTTATTCAATCTGTGCCAGCCTGAAACGTCTACAAATCGACTGCTTCGTGCTGCGGATGCAGTGAACCTCAAGCGCTGCGCGTTGCCAGGGCCACGTCTTTTGCCTCGTTAATCTTGGCGGCCAAATAAGTCGAGCCGCCGCGATCAGGATGCAGCTTAAGCATCAGGTCGCGATGCGCACTGCGGATCTCGTCCTCACTCGCACCGGGGGCCAATCCCAAAATTTCGATAGCCTCTTTCGGCGTCATACGCCCACCCGGTCCGCGCCCCATCTTGGATTCACCGCGCGCCACCTCATCGCGCCAAGTGGCATGAACGCGATCAAGGAAGGCCTCGATGATCTGCGCTGACTGCGGATCTGTAATGCGGCAGTCTTGCCATAAGAGGGCCATGTCGGCGGGCGTCAGGCTTTCGATGTTGCGATCTGCAAACAGCCCCTTGAGAACGCGACCGCGCATCTCGCCCGTGTCATGGTCGAGTTCCATTTCCAAATGATCAGTCACGATGCGCGAGGTTTGTCCTTGCGACTTGCGGGCACGTCCGCCACCCAACGGCCCCGAGGTGCTGCCCCACAGCAACCAAGAGCCCAACATGGCAAGCGGTATGGCGACAGGGGCAAGTCCGCGCAAGGCTAACACGCCAGCGGCCAGCAATGATACGACGCCGCCGCCAACCGTTATTCGCCGCGCTACCTTGGTCGGGTTAGCGCGCGCGAAGGCACGCAACACAAGCAGCCCAATAGCCAGAGCAGCAAGTCCTAAGATGAGATATGCCATCGTGCCTCAGCGCCCAGGTGGCTTGAGTTGGGCGAGAAGCCGCCGCGCGCCCGCACCGTCGCGCTCCGAACTCAGTGCGAGCAACGCCTTGTGACCTCCTGCGGCATAGACCGCTACTGCGGTGAGGAGTTCGCGCAGCTGCCGCGCCGAGCCGCGATCGAAACGGCAGAAGGCCCCATTCGTAAACCGCGCAATCTCGCGGAAAGCGCGCTCGGCACGTGCATCCTCGCCCTCTTGGAAAAGGAAGACCGGCACCCCTAAAAGCGCCAACTCCCCAGCGCGCGCGCATAATCGATCGATGTCCTCCTCCATGCAGTCGCCGACGTAGACCAGCGCGTTGACCTTGCGGCCGCCACTCTCCTCGATCGCGTGCTTGAGCACCTTGCCGATTTGCGTGAGCCCGCCGCGACAAGCGACACTCGTCATCAGGCGTGCGAGCGCATCCGGGTTGGACACCCACTTGGAGACCCGGCATTCGCCCATGCCACGGAAGTAGACGAGCTGAACGTCGAGACCGCCTACCTCTTTCACAGCCTGGAACATACCGCCTTGAAGTTGCAGTGCCATGTCCCAGGTGGGCGCGCGGCTCATTGTAGCGTCCATGGCAAAGATGAGGCGTCCACGCCCCGCGGCAGCGACAGGCGCCATCGTCTTCATTTTTGCGATGAACTGGGCGACGTCTGAATCGGACGCACGCGCGCTAGGAAGATTCGCGTTTTCATCCCCGACCACAGGACGTTGTCCAGCGCCCATTTGCGCGGTTGAATCAATCGGCGGCTTGGTTCTGGTCGGTTTGCGATTCGTCATTAGCGGGGCTCCAGGGGCGGCGGCCGTATCACCTTACAAAGATGGCGCTGGCGCGCGCACCCCGCAACATCCACAGTGCGGTATTAGTTATCTTCGACCGCAGCCGTCAGCAGTTCCAGATTGCCGCCTGTCGCCGTGATGTCGGTCGTGCAAACGCGCTCCACGGCATAAGCCCGCAATGTATTGGGGCCGCCGGCCTTTGCCCCCGTGCCCGAAAGGCCCTCGCCACCGAAGGGCTGCACGCCCACGATAGCGCCAATCTGATTGCGATTGACGTAGAGATTGCCCACGCGCGCATGCTCGGCAACATAGTCGGCCACGGCCTCGATGCGGCTGTGTAGCCCGAGCGTGAGACCATAGCCTGACGCATTGATGGCCTCGATGACCTTGTCGAGATGTCCGCGCTCGTAACGCACAACATGGAGGATGGGGCCGAAAACCTCGCCCTCCAACGTGTCTAGACTGTCGATCTCGAAGACGGCAGGCGTCACGTACGTGCCAACGCGGCAATGCTCGGGTAGCAAAAGATCGACGAGCTGGCGACCATCGTGCTGCATGCGAATCTTGTGCGCCTCAAGGCGATCCTGTGCGATCTCGTCAATCACCGGCCCAATGTCTGTCGCGTAGTCGAACGGGTCACCAACATCCAAAGCCTCGACCGCGCCGACCAGCATGTCGGTCATATGGGGGGCCGCATCGTCCTGCAGGAACAACACGCGTGCAGCCGAGCAACGCTGTCCCGCACTGTCGAAGACGGAGTGCACGCAATCGCGCACGACTTGCTCAGGCAGCGCGGTGGAGTCGGCGATCATTGCGTTGATGCCACCCGTCTCTGCAATGAACGGCACGATTGCATTCTGACGCTCGGTGAGCGCTTTTTGGATCGCCCACGCCGTACGATTGGACCCGATAAAGGCGATACCGCCAACGCGCACATCCCGAACAAGCGCCTTGCCAACGTTGGGGCTGCCGGTCAGCAGGTGCAGCACGTCTGGCGGCACGCCTGCCTCATGCAGCAGTGTCGTTGCCAGATATGCGGTTATCGGCGTCTGCTCGGCCGGTTTGGCGAGCACCGTATTGCCAGCCGCCAAGGCAGCTGCCACTTGACCCGTGAAGATGGCGAGTGGGAAATTCCACGGCGAAATGCACGCGAAGACGCCGCGCCCGCGCAGGTCAAGCGTGTTAAGCTCGCCCGTCGGGCCCGGCAGCGTCACCGGCCCGCCAAATAGGCGGCGCGCTTCGCACGCGTAGTAGCGCAGATAGTCAACCGCCTCGCGCACATCCCCCTGTGCCCCTTCGAGCGTCTTGCCCGCCTCCCGCACAAGCACCGTCATGAGGCGCGCCCGGTTGCGCTCGAAGAGATCGGCAGCAACCTCCAAGATTTCTGCACGGTCCGCGCCGCCACGCCTGTCCCAAGCGTGATGGGCGGCTTTTGCACTTTCGATGGCAGCCTCGACCTGTGCCGGCGTCGCTATACGCACGGTACCAATGCGCTCACGCTGATCGTGCGGGCAGGTGACAAAACCAGCGGACTCGCCGCCTATCGTGGCTTCGCCTGCGACGATTGGGCCGGCCTCGAAGTCCCCATAGAGAGCTGCGTCCATTTCCATATGAAGCTGGGCGCGCACCGACGAATCGCTCAGCGCCAATCCGCTACTCGCCTTGCGCTCCGGCAGGTATATCTCGCATGGGCGCGGCATCAACCGCACACGACCGCGGTCGGTGGTCCGTTCGTACTCGGCCAGCGCCACGGGATCGCGGATCATGTCGCCTACCGGGGCCTCGTCGTCCGACAAGCGGTTTACGAAGGACGTATTGGCGCCGTTCTCCAGAAGACGACGCACGAGATATGCCAGTAGATCCTCATGACCGCCAACAGGTGCATAGATGCGGCAAGGCCGGCCGAGTTTGTTCTCGCCGGCGACCTCGTCGTAGAGGGCTTCCGCCATGCCATGCAGGCGCTGGAATTCAAATTTAGTCGCCCCAGCCGCCACGTGCGCAGCAGCAAGCGCGTGCGCGTTATGCGTTGCAAACTGTGGGTAGAAGGCCTTCGCGTCGCTTAGTAAGAGCCGCATGCCGGCAAGGAACGAAACATCCGTGTGCAGCTTGCGCGTCATGACCGGGTAGTCGGCAAGCCCGCGCTCCTGGGCCCATTTGATTTCGCTATCCCAGTAGGCGCCTTTTACGAGCCGGACGGGGATGCGCTTGCCCTGGCGCTCCGCCAGCCGGCGTAACCAGCGCAAGACGGGAATGGTGCGCTTGCCGTAGGCCTGCACTGCGATGCCGAGACCATTCCAGCCGTCGAGCGCCGAGTTGGTGAATGTTGAGGCGAAGAAATCGAGCGTCGGCTCCAACCGGTCCTGCTCTTCAGCATCAATTGTGATGGCGAGACCGCGCGCGCGCGCCGCCCGAGCCATGGTCACAAGCCGGGGTCCGAGCTCTCCGGCAAGCCGCTCCTTTTTCCCGGGCTCGAAACGCGGATGCAGCGCTGAGAGCTTCACTGACAAACCATGGCGCGCATAAAGTGAATCGAGGTGTGCGCTGGTGAATGGCCCTGCAGCCATCCCAATGGCATCGATCGCGCCCATGTAGCGCTCGAAATAGACGTCGGCATCCTTCTCCGTCTTCGCCGCCTCCCCCAGCATATCGTAGGAGAAGAGGTAACCATCCTGCTCGTAGCTTTGCGCGCGCGCCAGCGCCTCCTTTATGGTGCGCCCGAGCACAAACTGATCGCCGAGGACCTTAACGGCCTGGCGCACGGCCTGACGGATGACCGGCTCGCCGGAGCGCGCAACCAGGCGCTTCAGTGCATTAAACGGGTTGGCGCCCTGCGCCTCGCGCAACTTGACGATGCGTCCCGTCAGCAGCAGCGCCCACGTCGAGGCGTTGACAAACAAATTGTCGGAGTGACCAAGATGGCGCTCCCAGTCGCCACCGGCAATCTTATCGGCGATGAGCTCATCGGCCGTTTCGGTGTCGGGAATTCTGAGCAGCGCCTCGGCGATGCACAATAAGATCACGCCTTCCTCACTCGATAACCCATACTCGCGCATGAAGGCATCGACGCCGGCGTGCTTGCCTTGATTGGCGCGCGCGGAATAGACGAGCCGGCGCGCAATCTCGGCGGTGCGGCGGCGCTCGTCCTCGCTGAACAGGGCACGCTCAATCAGCCGGTCGAATAACCGCTTTTCGTCAATAAGATGATGAGCCGCAATCTCATCGCGCGGGGGCGTATCCGACCCCTCACGCGCTTCGTCTCCGAAATCCGCTCTTTTCAAAGCAACCATGTTGTCCTCGTCGCGCCCCGCCACACACGATTCGATTGGTTACAGTCTAGAGCAAGATCGTTCTTGATGGAATCGCTCACCAAGCCCAGAAGGTTCCTGGCAAGAGCGTGAATCTTACTCTAAATCAAAAGTGTAGAGACTGTTTCACGTTTCGCTTGGACGCGACTCAAGCGCGTCCAAGCGAAACGATCAGGCTCTAACAAATCGCCGCCGGGCGCGCTTGCCAACCCAATTTGTTACACTCTTGACGCCCGCCCCGGCCTGACGGAGCTTCGCGCCGGTTCAATTTGGGCGAGTTGCGAGGCCGAAGTGGTGCAGAATCGGGTGAATATCGTCCGGACGGCTGGTGAGCTGCGCCAAGTTACAGCTGGCTGGCGCAAGGAAGGCCGGTCCGTGGCCCTCGTTCCCACCATGGGAGCACTTCATGCCGGCCACTTGGCGTTGGTGCGGCGTGCAGCCGAAACCGCCGATTGCACTTTGGTCTCCATTTTCGTCAACCCTAGCCAGTTTGCCCCGCACGAGGATCTGGCACGCTACCCGCGCGATGAGACCGCCGACCTCGCCAAGCTTGTCGAGGCCGGGTGCGATCTTGTTTGGGCGCCAACGGCACAAGACATGTACCCAAAGGGATTTGCCACGCGCATCGTGCCAGGCGGGGCCGCCCTCGGACTCGAATCAGTTCAGCGTCCACACTTCTTCGGCGCAGTTGCAACCGTGTGTTGCAAGCTCTTTGCTACGGCTACGCCCGACTATGCGGTTTTTGGCGAGAAGGATTACCAACAGCTTTGTGTCATTCGACAGTTGGTGCGCGACCTTGACCTGCCACTTAAGATCGTCGCGGTGCCGACGGTGCGTGAGACGGACGGTTTGGCGCTCTCCTCTCGCAACGCCTACTTGTCGCCCGCCGAGCGCGCCATCGCCCCGCAGCTCCATCGGGTCATTTGCCAGATCGCAGCCGATGCAACGCGTGTGCTACGGGAGCTAGATGGCGCCACCGGCCGCCGCAAGGCCGCGCGCGCTTCGCCGCTCCTGCCCGAGCCAGGACGGCCTAGGGACGAGCCCCAGCTTGCCGTACTCGACACGATTTGCGCCGAGGCGGTGCAAGAGCTCGAACGCGCCGGCTTCGCCAATATCGACTATGTCGCGGTACGCGAGGCCGACACCCTCAAAGTGGTGAGTGCCCCCACAACCCGCCCGCTGCGCGTACTCGCCGCCGCCCGCTTAGGCGGAACGCGTCTGATAGACAATGTTCCGGCCAATTCTTGAGGCCGTTGCACCGACGCCACAGGCTTGCCAAAAGGCCGGCCGCCGTGCGACGTAACGCACCGTAACCTCAAGAGATTCGCTTGAGTCGGCTCTCGTGCTCGCGTCTCGCGCTCGGCGGCAACCGTCTTGCCAAACTGGAACGTGACGCATGGCCCGAGCCCAACACGACCTCTTCTCGGCAGTCGAAACCTTCATGACCAAAAAGAAAGGCCGAAACCGCCCGACCGCGGACGCTTCAGACGCCTACACAGCCGCCGATATCGAGGTGCTGGAGGGCCTGGAGCCTGTGCGCCGCCGTCCCGGCATGTACATCGGCGGCACCGACGAAAAAGCGCTACATCACCTCTTCGCCGAGGTGATCGACAATTCCATGGACGAGGCCGTTGCCGGGCACGCAACCTGGATCGAGGTGAACCTCGAGGCCGACGGCTTCCTTACCGTCGCCGACAATGGCCGCGGTGTCCCCGTCGACCCGCATCCCAAATATAAAAAGCAGTCGGCGCTGGAAGTGATTATGACCACCCTGCACTCGGGCGGAAAATTCGACGGCAAGGTCTACAAGACATCCGGCGGCCTGCACGGCGTTGGTGTCTCGGTCGTCAATGCGCTGTCGGAGGAGCTGGAAGTTGAGGTCGCGCGTGGCCAGCAGCTCTACCGCATGATGTTCGCTCGCGGCGTGCCGCAGACCAAGCTGGAGAAGCTTGGTTCGATCATGAACCGGCGCGGCACCAAAGTGCGCTTCAAGCCGGACGCCAAGATCTTTGGACGCGGGGTCGCGTTCAAGCCGGCGCGGCTGTTCAAGATGGCACGCTCCAAGGCATATCTGTTTGGCGGCGTCGAGATCCGTTGGAGCTGCGACCCCACTCTCATTTCCGACGGCACGCCAGCGGAGGCCAGCTTCCACTTCCCCGGCGGCCTTAGGGAATATCTCCTCTCCGAGATTGACGGGCAGGCGCTGGTTACCAAGGAGGTCTTCTCGGGAAGCATTGCGAAGGCGAACGGCCACGGCTCGGTGGAATGGGCCATCGCCTGGGTCGGCGACAACGACGGCTTCGTGCGCTCATACTGCAACACCGTGCCGACGCCTGACGGCGGCACACACGAAAACGGCCTGCGCCAGGCGCTCTTGAAGGGCTTGAGGGCCTACGGCGAGCTGATCAGCAATCGCCGTGCGAGCCAAATCACCGCTGACGACGTCATGGACACGGCAGCGGCGATGCTGTCCGTGTTCATCCGCGAACCGGAGTTTCAGGGCCAGACCAAGGACCGCCTTGCCACGCAAGAGGCCGCCCGTGTTGTTGAAACCTCTGTGCGCGATGCCTTTGACCACTGGCTCGCCGACAGCCCCGCGCAGGCGACCAAGCTGCTCGAATGGGCCCTCGATCAATCTGAAATTCGCCTTAAGCGACGGCGCGAAAAAGAGCTCGGCCGACAGTCGGCAACGCGCAAGTTACGCCTGCCTGGCAAGCTCGCCGACTGCACCATTCGCCAAGCCGCCGGTACCGAGATTTTCATCGTCGAGGGCGATTCAGCCGGCGGTTCGGCCAAGAGCGCGCGCATGCGCGAGACTCAAGCCATCCTGCCCTTGCGCGGCAAAATCCTCAACGTGGCGAATGCGTCGTCAGCCAAGCTCGCGCAGAATCAACTCCTCTCCGACCTAATCCAAGCGCTCGGCGCCGGGACCGGCTCAAGATACCGCGATGACGACTTGCGCTACGAACGCGTAATCATCATGACCGATGCCGACGTCGATGGCGCACACATCGCCTCGTTGCTCATCACGTTCTTCTATCAGCAGATGCCCGCGCTCATCGAAAACGGTCACCTCTATCTGGCGGTGCCGCCGCTTTATAAGCTGACGCAAGGCGCCAAGTCTGCCTATGCGTGCAATGACAAACACAAGGACGAGTTGATTGCACGCGAGTTCAAGGCAGATAAGAAGATCGAGATCAGCCGCTTCAAAGGCTTGGGCGAGATGAATGCCAGCCAGCTCAAGGAAACAACAATGGACCCCAAACGGCGCACGTTGCTGCGCGTCGAAATTGGTGACGGCGAACGAAGCGAAATCTCGGACGCGGTGAATGCGCTGATGGGGTCGAAACCAGAGGCACGCTTCCGCTTTATTCAGGAACACGCCGCCTTCGCGCACGATTTGGATATTTGATCGCCTGAAACGAGGGGCTTTCTGCCCCTCTTGCGAAGCGAATTATCCCCAAGCTTCATTAGAACGGCTAAAAGGAACTATCGGCGCTCGATTCGCCGAAGTAATCCAAGAGACTAAAGAAGGCTTCCACCATGACGAAGGCGCTGGTCGCAGAGTTTGTGGGCACATTCATGCTCGTGGCGTCGGTTGTCGCCGCCGCCGTGTTTTCCTTCCCCAACGCGGGCATCCTGGGTATCGCGTTCTCGATCGGCTTTACCGTCATGGCGACAATCTTCGTTATCGGCCATCTCTCCGGCGGCCACTACAATCCCGCCGTCACACTTGGCCTCACGATCGCAAAGCGTTTCGAGGCGTCGGCTGCATTGCCCTATATCGTCGCCCAGTGCCTGGGTGGCACTGCCGCAGCTTTCGTCTTCTATCTCATCGCAACGGGCAAGATTTCCGGCTTTGAGGCTGGCAATTTTGCCTCAAACACCTATGGCGGTCCGGACGGCTATTCGATGTATGCCGTCTTTCTCATCGAGGCCTTGCTGACGGCATTTCTCGTATTCGTCATCATGGGCGCCACCGCCGAACACGCGCGCTCCGATTTTGCCCCGCTCATCATCGGAGGCACGCTCGCGGCTATCCACATCATGGCTATCCCCGTCTCCAACGCCTCCGTTAATCCTGCGCGCAGTTTGGCCACGGCCCTTGTCGCGCTCGACAAGCCCATAGCGCAGGTGTGGCTCTTCTGGGTGGCGCCCATTCTGGGCGGTCTTGCCGGTGGCCTGCTGGGTCGCTTGCTTTACAAGGAATGAGCCCCAAGTTGCGCTAGACGATAGTTGCGATATTGCGCCACTACTGCGGTCAGCCGCCACATCTTCATGGTTTTTCTTGCGTTTCTCACAGGGCTATGCCAGCACACGAGTGGCTCGAGCGCAGGGGATACTATTCTCTTAGTCCCTTTTCGAGACCAATTTTCTTTCCTTTGCCGCCTTGGGCGAATCCTTCTACCCCTGCGCTCCGTCGCCCGCTGCCGCCCCAGAGCGTTGGCGCGGGCCGGTATGAACGCAGACGGAGACGTTGACTTTTGGATATAAAAACCTTCGCTGAGCTTGATCTCAGCCCCAAGGTGCAGGCGGCCATCGATGCCGCCGGCTACAAGACGCCGACACCAATCCAATCTGAAGCCATTCCCATCGCTGTAGCTGGGCGCGACGTGCTCGGAATCGCCCAAACGGGCACCGGCAAGACCGCGTCCTTCGTGTTGCCCATGATCACACGGCTGGAAACGGGACGCGCGCGCGCGCGTATGCCACGATCGCTCATCCTCGCGCCGACGCGTGAACTTGCCGCCCAGGTGGCACAGAGCTTTGAGAAATACGGCGTCAACCACAAGCTAAACTTGGCGCTCTTGATCGGCGGCGTCTCGTTCGATGATCAGAATCGCAAGCTCGACCGCGGCGTCGATGTGCTCATCGCCACTCCGGGACGCCTTCTAGATCACTTCCAGCGCGGCAAACTGATGCTCATGGGCGTGGAAATCCTCGTCATCGACGAGGCGGACCGCATGCTCGACATGGGCTTCATTCCCGACATCGAGAAGATCTGCAAACTGCTGCCGCCGCGCCGCCAGACGTTGTTTTTCTCCGCCACAATGCCGCCGGAGGTCACCCGCCTCGTCAATCAGTTTCTCACGAATCCTCAGCGGATCGAGGTCACCCCGCCGGCCACAGCGGCCAATACGATCACCCAACGTTTCCGCTTCTGCAACAGCGGGGAAGATTGGGCCAAACGCGAGATCCTGCGCGAGTTGATCGGAAGCCAGAACGTCCGCAATGCCATCATCTTCTGCAATCGCAAGGTCGATGTCGCGATCCTGCACAAGTCGCTCGTCAAGCATGGCTTTAGTGCGGGCGCGCTGCACGGTGATATGGACCAGAAGAGCCGCATGGAGACGCTCGACAAATTCCGCTCTGGCGATCTCATGCTGCTAGCAGCAAGCGATGTCGCCGCGCGCGGGCTCGACATCCCCGACGTCAGCCACATATTCAATTTCGACCTTCCCTGGCAGTCGGATGACTACGTGCACCGCATTGGGCGCACTGGCCGCGCGGGCAAAGAAGGCTTCTCTGCCTCGCTGGTGACAACCGAAGAACTCAAGTCGCTCAAAGATATCGAGAAGATGCTCGGCAAAGCGGTCAAGTGGATTGGCGATCCACCAACCGACCAAGATTATGCGGACGCTGGCAAAAAGCGCCGTCGAGGCGGACGCGGGACTGGGCGTGGTACCGCTCCGAGCGGCGCCACGCCCCGCGATGCCCGTTCTAGCGATCGTGGCAGCAGCGGCCGGCGAGGCGATCGGCGCGGCCCTGCAAAGCGTCAGGAGTCTCTGCCTGAGCCCCAACAGCAGCACAGAGCAGAAAAACAGCGCGGCGAGCAGGATGCCCAACGCGCTACCAAACCGCCGCGGCCCCAACGCACACGCGAGCAACGGGCTGCTGCTACAGACGGCAAGCAACCGAAACCGGCTCGCGTGCGCGAACGGAGCCCCCAGTCATCGGCTTCAGGTTTTACCGACAATGTGCCTGCCTTTCTGCGCAACCCCATTCGCCGGCCGACAAAGGTCGCAAACGAATAAGCAAGGCGTTGGCGGGGCCAGGCTGTGAGCTCGATCTTGCCGTATTAGGTTCCCTTCTTGCCCTTGTGGGCGATGGTTCCGGGTTTGAAGCATTTCGGTTTTGCCGCAGCGGCCCGCTGCGCCACACCAAGCGCAGTTCGCGCCCATGCCGCCATCTCGTCGGGGTCGTCCAACAGTCGTTCAGGGATGCGCCAGTATGACATAGCGATGGTGCGGCCGCCGCCCTCATAGACAAAGGGGCCAAGTCCTTCCGCCTCGAAGTCGCGCCTCGTCTTTTCATCGGCCTTCAGATAGAGCGTGTAGTCGGCGATGAGACCAAACATGACACCGTCAGCGTAGTCCCGGCGCCGCCGAACATGCGGCGCACGCTGACGGGACCGAGCCCGCGCATGGTGTTCCTTGAGAAACTCGACAAAACCCTCGCTGGTACTCATGGGGGCTAGTCGTTCTGGGTCGGGGAACCCGCGTCAGTCGACGGGACCAGGTTCACGCTTTCGCCGCACCCGCAAGCGCCCTGCTGGTTCGGGTTATTGAACACGAACTGGTTAGCGAGCTTGTCCGTCTTGTAGTCCATCTCGGTGCCGAGGAGATACATGATCGCAGCCGGCTCGATCAGCAACACCGCACCTCGATCCTCGACAACCTCGTCGTGCGGCTCCTTCGTCTCAGCCAAGGTCATGGTGTATTCCATGCCGGCACAGCCACCCTTCTTGATGCCGATCCGCAAGCCCAACGCACCAGGGTGCGCTTCCACGAGGTCGTGAACGCGCGTGGCGGCGGCTTCCGTCAGTGTCACGGCTTTGGGCATCATGTGCAGCGTCGGCATATCGTTCTACCTGGCAACAGTATTTCTGCTCATATAGTGCAAACGCTCCACGATTGCTAAGATTTGCAAGTTTAGAATTAGAACATGTTAAGAGCGAGCCGCGCCTCATCAGACATGCGGCTCATGTCCCAGGGCGGATCGAACGTCATCTTGACGGTCGTGTTGCTGACGCCCGGCACGGCGTTGACGGCATTTTCCACCCATTTGGGCATTTCACCGGCGACCGGACACGCGGGCGCCGTCAGCGTCATGGTGATCGTCACACCGCGCTCCGCATCGATGGCGATGTCATAAATAAGCCCCAGCTCGTAGACGTCGGAGGGTATTTCTGGGTCGTACACCGTCTTCAAAGCGGCAACAATGTCATCATGCAGACGCTCACATTCCTCAAGCGTCGGCTTGGCGCCAGCCGCCGGCTCTCCGGCCTTCTCATCGTTGCTTGGCGCAGCCTCTGTTGGCGGATACTTCTCTAAGGGTTTGCCATCCATCATCTACTCCACCCTAAGCGAACAACTCGTGCGCACGTTTCAACGCATCAACGAGCGCATCGACTTCCTGCACTGTGTTGTGCATTCCAAACGATGCCCGGCACACAGCGGTAACGCCCAGCCGCTCCATCAGCGGCTGCGCACAATGGTGGCCAGCGCGCACGGCCACGCCCGATCGATCGATGATCGTTGAGATGTCGTGCGGATGCAGACCGTCCATCGTGAACGAAATGATGGCACCCTTGCCGGGCGCGTTGCCATAAAGCTGCAACCAGGGCAGCTCAGCGAGGCGAGCGTGAGCGTAGGCGCGTAACTCCGCCTCGTGTTGTGCGATCTTTTCGCGGCCCACTTGCATCATATAGTTGAGCGCTGCACCGAGCCCAATTGCTTCGACGATGGGCGGCGTGCCGGCCTCGAACTTGTGCGGCAGTTTCCCGTACGTAATTTGGTCAACGGCAACGGACTCAATCATCTGCCCGCCGCCCTGATATGGCGGCATGGCGTTGAGCAGCTCCGATTTAGCGTAAAGCACACCAATGCCGGTCGGGCCATACGTCTTGTGGCCGGTGAAAACATAAAAATCGCAGTCAAGGTCCTGGACGTCCACGCCCATGTGCACGGCCGACTGGCTGCCATCAACGAGCACGGGGATGCCGCGTGCGTGCGCCAGCCGCACAAGCTCCTTGATGGGAACCAATGTGCCCAGCACATTCGACATATGCGTGATGGCGACGATCTTGGTGCGTGGCGTCAATAGCCGTTCGAACTCGTCAAGAAGGAGTTCACCGTTCGTCCCGATTGGCGCCCATTTGAGTATGGCCCCGTTGCGCTCACGCAGAAAATGCCAGGGCACGATATTGGAGTGGTGCTCCATAATCGAGAGAACGATTTCGTCGCCCTCGCCGATATCGGCCATGCGCCCAAACGAATCCGCAACAAGATTGATCGCTTCGGTGGCGTTACGGGCAAAAATGATCTCGTCCGAGCTGGGCGCATTGAGGAAACGCCGCGCCGTCTCGCGTGACTCTTCGTATTTTGCCGTTGCGACGTTGGAGAGGTAGTGCAAGCCGCGATGCACGTTCGCGTAGTCAAACCGATAGACGTGGTCCATCGTCTCGATCACGGTGCGTGGCTTCTGCGCCGAGGCGGCGTTATCGAGGTAGACGAGCGGCTTGCCGTAGACCTCACGGTAAAGGATCGGGAAATCAGAGCGGATTCGTTCCACATCGTATGCAGAGCCTGTCTGCACACCGGCGGGAACGCTCTGCGGGGCTGATCCTTCGATCTCGTCTTTTCTGCGGGCCTTGGTCTCCATTACGTCCTCTTTGTGGATCCGCACTCAGCAAGCCACTGGCGGGCGAGCTCTGCCAAGGCCTCGCGCACGTCATCGCGCTCCACCTTCTCGATTGCTTCTCCAATAAACGATTCGATGAGCAGAGCGCGCGCTTGCGCCTTAGGGATCCCGCGCGATCGGCAATAAAACAACAGGTCCTCATCAAGCTCGGCGCTGGTGCTTCCATGACCGCAGACAACGTCGTCGGCATAGATCTCCAGTTCCGGCTTGGAGTCGAACTCAGCATCCGGCGACAGCATGAGCACGCGCACCATCTGCATGCCGTCGGTCTTCTGGGCGCCTGGTTGCACGATGACCTTGCCTTGGAACACGCCGCGCCCTTGGTCTTCCAGCACGCCCTTGAACAGCTCGCGGCTGGTGCCGTGCGGCACGGCATGATCGACCACGAGCGTCGTATCAACATGCTGGCTCCCGCGCACGAGAAACGTTCCAGAAATGTCAATCTGAGCGTTCTCGCCCTTGAATGCGACACCAATCTGATTACGCAGAAGCTTGCAGCCCGAGGTGAATTGGAAACCATTATAGGTGGCGTGCGCGCCGAGATCGACCAGCCAATTTGCCAGGTGCGTCCCGTTCAAGGCATCGATCGTGCACTTCACGTGCGCAACAGACGCGCCGTCGCCCACAGAAATCTTGGTTGCCGCGTTCTCTTGGCCGCCTTGCGACGCGCCCGGCAACGTCACAAATGCTTCAATCAGCGTTACGTCGGCGCCCTTGCCTATGCTGACCACGTTGCGCGCGACCGTAAAACACGGCTCCGTGCCCGCACGCACGAAGAGAAGCAACAAAGGTTTGTCGAGCTTCGCCTCATCCGCGATGTGCACCACGGCACCATCAGTGGCGTAGGCCGCGTTCAAGGCCAGTACGGGATCGTCATCACGTCCCTCTGCGCTCAAGAGTGCGGTGGCCTCAGGCAACGACAGAGCCTCAGCCAGCGACCTGACGTCGACGGCGCTCCCAGACCCAATCGTCGACAAATCTTCGCAGTAGGCACCGTTGACGAACACCACTTGCTGCGCATCGATACCTGCCAGCGGTCCGAGCGCCGCGCTCACGTCGGAGCCCGTTACCGGCGCCTTATCGCCGGTGCTCAGCGGCAGCACCTCCTTCAACGCGTTGCGCAAATCGGTGTATTTCCATGCCTCAACGCGCCGGTTCGGCAAACCCAGCGCCCCAAAACGTCCGATCGCCGCATCGCGCACCTTGCGCGCCTCAGCACCGCCGGGGAACTGATCCTCCACCGCCGCAAAGTTTTCAGTGAGCGCTTGCTCCACCTTGGTCTTCAACACAGCTACGTTCATTGCACGCCTCCCCAGCGCCACGTCTTGTCGCGCCGGTGCGCGGCTCTCCGCTGAACGACTCAAATCGTTCAACGCCTCCGAGCCCACGCCGATGGGCAACCTACCTTCCATGCTCACGCTGCTTCCTCTTGGAATTCTGCGTAACCTGATTTCTCCAACTCAAGCGCAAGATTGGCACCACCTGACTTGCGTATTCTACCGTCAGCCAGCACGTGCACGCGATCTGGGACAATGTGATTGAGAAGGCGCTGATAGTGCGTGATGACCAGCATCGCACGGTCCTTCGATCGCATCGCATTGACGCCTTCGGCAACAATCCGCAGCGCGTCGATATCGAGACCGGAATCCGTCTCATCCATCACGCACAGCGACGGTTCCAAAACTTCCATCTGCAAGATCTCGGAGCGCTTCTTCTCGCCACCTGAAAAGCCGACGTTCACCGGCCGCTTCAGCATTTCCATGTCGATGTTGAGCTTGTGCGCCTTTTCCTTGATGAGCTTCATGAACTCAGGCGTGGTCAGCTCGGCCTCACCGCGCGTCTTGCGCACGGCGTTAAGCGCACTTCGCATGAAGGTGAGACCTGCCACACCAGGAATCTCGATCGGGTATTGGAACGCAAGAAAAATGCCCTTAGCGGCACGCTCTTCCGGCTCCATCTCCAGCACGCTTTCACCATTCCACAGGATGTCTCCCTTGGTGACCTCGTAGCCGTCACGGCCGACGAGCACATAGGCTAGCGTCGACTTGCCCGAGCCGTTAGGACCCATAATCGCGTGCACTTCTCCCTTTGGTATTTTCAGCGAAAGCCCTTTGAGGATCTCACGCTCCTCGCCCTCGACCTTCACATGCAAGTCTCTTATTTCGAGCATTCCTTAACTCCGGTTCAATCCAACACCGCTTATTCAAACTAAGCCTGTTGTTCGCTCTGGCCCCAACGCCAGCACCACTACCCGTCCGTCTTCACCCAGCAAAGCCGGAAGAAGGTCACAGTCGCGACGACCATCAGCACCAGCCAGATCGCCACGTCGCCGCCCACGCGTTCTGGTTCGCTCAAGGTCGGCAAAATCATGAGCGGAACCGTGAACGACATCACCACCGCAACGTAAACGAGCACCGCCATCCACCCTTTCCAGTTGAGCGGCTGGGCGCCCTAGCCGTACATCTTTGGCCGAAACTAGTAATGCTTCTCCGCGTGCATCACCCAACGCTCCCCTCCAACGAGATACCGATGAGCTTTTGGGTTTCGGCCATGAACTCCATCGGCAGCTTCTGCAAAACGTCACGCACGAAACCGTTGACGATGAGCGCGACCGCCGCCTCTTCCGACAACCCGCGCTGCCGGCAATAGAAGAGCTGGCCATCGGAGATCTTCGAAGTCGTCGCCTCGTGCTCAAAGTGCGCTGTCGCGTTCTTCGCCTCGATGTAAGGCACCGTGTGCGCACCGCACTTGTCGCCAATCAGCAGCGAGTCGCAGTTGGTGAAGTTACGTACACCCGTCGCCTTGCGATGAGCGGACACAAGCCCGCGGTACGTATTCTGCGAGAACCCGGCAGCGATACCCTTAGAAATGATGCGGCTCGACGAGTTCTTGCCGAGGTGGATCATCTTCGTGCCGCTATCGATCTGCTGGTAGCCATTGGACACCGCGATCGAATAAAACTCTCCGCGCGAATTCTCGCCGCGCAGAATGCAACTAGGATATTTCCAGGTAATAGCAGAGCCGGTCTCGACCTGCGTCCAGCTGATTTTCGAGTTCTTGCCTCGACAGTCGCCCCGCTTGGTGACGAAGTTAAAGATGCCGCCCTTGCCGTCCTTGTCGCCAGGATACCAATTCTGCACGGTGGAGTACTTGATCTCCGCATCATCGAGTGCGATCAGCTCGACCACGGCCGCATGTAGCTGGTTCTCGTCGCGCATCGGCGCCGTACAGCCTTCCAGGTATGAGACGTAGGAGCCCTTGTCCGCAATAATGAGCGTACGCTCGAACTGGCCGGTCTTCTCTTCATTGATGCGGAAGTATGTCGACAATTCCATGGGGCAGCGCACGCCCTCGGGCACGTAAACAAACGAACCGTCGGAGAACACAGCCGCGTTGAGACCGGCGTAGAAGTTGTCGCCCTGTGGCACAACCGAGCCCAAGTATTTCTTCACCAGCTCGGGATGCTCGCGAATCGCTTCCGACATCGAGCAGAAGATCACGCCGACCTTAGCGAGCTCGTCTTTAAAGGTCGTGACGACGGAGACGCTATCGAACACGGCATCAACGGCAACGCGTGCACCCTGCACGCCGGCCAGCACCCCTTGCTCTTTGAGGGAAATGCCAAGCTTCTCATAGGTTGCGAGCAATTCCGGGGCGACATCCTCCAGAGACTTCGGTCCCTCGGTCGATTTCGGAGCGGCGTAATAGTAAAGTTCGTTGAAGTCGATCTTGGGATATTTGATGTTCGCCCACGTCGGCTCGATCATGCCCAGCCAGCGGCGGAACGACTCTAGGCGCCACTCCAGCATCCACGCCGGTTCGCCCTTCTTCTCCGAGATGAAGCGCACGATGTCCTCGTTGAGACCCTTGGGCGCTTTCACCGTCTCGATCTTGGTCTCGAAGCCGTACTTGTACTGGTCGACGTCGATCTTCTTGACCTGCTCGATCGTCTCTTCAACTGCTGGCATCAATTATCCTTTCAATTCATTCAGGCGGCAAGCGCCGCACCACCTGCAACCATTTCCCAAGCCGCCAGGAAGGCGGCAATGTCATCATCGTGCGTCTGCGGCCCGAGGCTCACACGGACGGCCGAACGCGCAATCTCAGATCCCAGCTTCATGGCTTCGAGCACATGGCTTGACCCGACCTTTCCCGACGAACACGCCGCACCGGCACTCACCGCAATGCCTTCCAGGTCGAGCTTGATCACCAGCGTCTCTGCTAGTTTGCCGGGCACGGCGATGTATGCCGTGTTGGCAAGGCGAGGCGCGTCTTTTCCAATGATTACTGCCGCTGGTGTTGCGCGACGCACGCCGTCCTCTAACCTATCCCGCAGCTTGGCCATGTGCTGGGTGGCGTCTTGCTCATTTGCGACCGCCTCGGCCGCTGCACCAAATCCCGCGATACCAGAGATGTTCTCGGTTCCCCCGCGGCGGCGGCGTTCCTGTCCGCCACCCTTTATCAACGCCGGTAGCTCAACACCATCGCGAACGACAAGTGCACCGACGCCGCGCGGGCCGCCGAGCTTGTGAGACGACAGCGAGAGCGCATCAAGGCCGAGTGCTGCAAAGTCGACGGGTATACGCCCGGGCGCCTGAACCGCGTCGGTGTGGACCATGACGCCATGTTCTCGCGCCAACGCTGCCGCTTCCGCCACCGGCTGGATCACACCCGTCTCGTTATTCGCCATCATCAGCGTGAGCAGCGTGCGTTTGGAAGCTTCTGCCGAAGCCGCTAATGCCTCGCTCAACCCATCGAGTTGGGCAACGCCGTTCGTTGAAACACTCAGTTCGATGCGCTCAGCACCCGATGCAGAAACCGGCGCAGTAACTGAATCATGCTCGATGCCTGCAACCGCAATCGCATTCCAACCCGCCGCAAGCACCCAGTTGTTCGCTTCCGTGGCACCACCGGTAAAGATCACTTCGCTCGGATTTGCATTGAGGAGGAGAGCAATCTGCTCACGCGCAGCCTCGACGACGGCGCGCGCATGGCGACCTTCAGCGTGCACCGACGACGGGTTCCCGGCGACATCCAGAACGGTCAACATTGCAGCACGCGCCTCTCGCCGCAGCGGCACGGACGCATTGCAATCGAGATATGTCCGCTTCTTCGTCATTGCGCGGCAAGCTCTCCTTCTCGTTCCAGTTTTGAGGCCAACTTGTCTGGTGGAATGCCGTCGAGCACTTCTTGCAGCGTGACACTTGAGAGAAACGTCGCGATGTGCCCGCCGAGCGCATGCCAAAGACCGTGCGTCAAACAACGCTCCTCGCCGAGGCAGCCAACGTCGCTATCGAGACAGCGCGTCATGCGGGTTTCTTCTTCCACCGCCTCCATGACCTGCGAAATGCGGATCGTGTATGCGGGCCGTCCCAACACGTATCCGCCGGTGCGACCTCGCTCGCTTTCGACGAGGCCGGCACGGCGCAGCCGCAGAAAAATCTGCTCGAGATAAGAAAGAGAAAGGCCCTGGCGATCGGAGATTGCGGACAACGGAACGGCCGCGCCCTCGCCAAATTTGGCAAGATCGGCCATCGCCATCACAGCGTACCTCCCTTTGGTATTCAACTCCAAACCAAGACCTCCACTGCCCGTCCTGGGCGCATGCGTGACGTCACGTCCTTGCGCAGGGCGTCGCTTCCACTTGCATTTGGCACCAGGGCCTGTGCTAAGAAGCGCGACCGCCGAGAACGCTGATCCCGTCGGGACCTGACCGCTCTTTCGAATGATTCTAAATTTCTACCTGGAATATGAAAATTCCGAGCCCTGAAGTCAAGGTTTCGGAAACGCCCGCTTTGATCGTTTTGCGCCCTAGGGCAAGCCGCCAACCCAAACCTGAGCTGGAAAAGCACGATGCCCGAGCTGATCATTAATGGGCCCGCAGGCCGCATCGAGGCCCGCTACCACCATGAGCCTTCGAGCGACAGCCCCATCGCACTCATCCTTCATCCCCACCCGCAGTTTGGAGGGACGATGAACAATCAAGTCGTCTACACGCTTTATCACACCTTCGTGGAGCGGGGCTTTTCGGTATTGCGGTTCAACTTCCGCGGTGTGGGGCGGAGTCAGGGAATCTGGGACGGTGGCCCCGGCGAGCTATCAGACGCAGCATCAGCGCTCGACTGGCTTCAAATCGTCAAGCCGGATTCCAAAGACTGTTGGATCGCAGGCGTCTCGTTTGGCACTTGGATCGCAATGCAGCTTTTGATGCGCCGGCCCGAAGTGGAGGGCTTCATTTGCGTCGCGCCTCCGTCGAACCTTTATGACTTCTCGTTCCTGGCGCCCTGCCCCTCCTCTGGCCTCATGATCAACGGCGAAAAGGATCGCGTCGTACCGACGAACTCTGTGGCCGAACTCACGCAACGTCTAAAGACGCAGCGCGGTATCAAGATCACCCACGAGATCATTCCCGGCGCCAACCACTTCTTCGAGGATAAGATCGACGAGCTCAAAAAAGCTGTCAGTGAGTACATCGACGGGCGCATAGAGCAAGCCGAGGAGGCCCGCGCTCAGGAAAAGGAACGCGAGCGCGAGCGCGAGCGCCAACGCCAGCGCGACGTTGACCGGCAAGAGGAGAAAGGCGGCTAAAAGACGTTGCCGCCAAGTTGATGCAAAGGGTTGCGGGTGTCTAAGGTCGTCGCCCTTTGGGGCACTGGTGCAATACTCGTCCTCATCGCGGCGGCCGCTGCGGCCTCCTGGTACATGCTGGGCCTTCCAGGCAAGAGCTTCACCGGTCTCCACCGCCGCCTGCCACGGACAACGAGCGCAATCTCGCCGAACGGCTCAAACGCCACGTCGTTGCGATTGCGAGCAAGCTCCACAACGTCACCCACTATGCGGAGCTTGAGCGCGCTGCTGCCTACATCGTATGCATCCGGTGAAGACCGCAGGGAATGAGGGTCGCGATCAGGCGGCTATGGCCTGAGCCTCCTTCCAGTTCCAGGGCAGCAGGTCATCGAGTTGCTTTGCCGGGTGGTCGTTGATGCGGGCGAGGACGTCTGCG
>JAAERO010000140.1 GCA_024230315.1 Hyphomicrobium sp. | reverse complement strand
CGCAGACGTCCTCGCCCGCATCAACGACCACCCGGCAAAGCAACTCGATGACCTGCTGCCCTGGAACTGGAAGGAGGCTCAGGCCATAGCCGCCTGATCGCGACCCTCATTCCCTGCGGTCTTCACCGGATGCATACTAAACGTCCATCGGGACCCCGTTCAACTCTGTGTAAGCGGGGCCGCAATGATAACTTGATGGGGCAAAATTGGGGCAAACCCCCACAACTTCCACAGCTTTTTCGTGATGCGCGACTCGACCTCGATCAAGCCGCGCGTGGCCCAGCTGCGTCAGATCCGGACTGTGCTCTTAGGTCCTTCGCCCGGAAGAGCTTCTTCCAGCGTAGCTTCAAGCGCCTTCGGATGGCGGATTATCATGGTGCGCGAGGCGCCAACCTTAATGACACCGCGTTCGCGAAGGCGAGAGCCAACGTCGTTGAAGATGCTGTATCTCGTCCTAACGGCGGAATGTGAGCTTCTCTGTTTCAATCTTCGACTGCCAACCTTTTCGATCGAGTTCGGGATCGACGTTCTCTTCTTGCGGCCAACCGAGGCAAAGGTAGGCGACGAGGCTCCAGGCCTTTGGAACTTCCAAAGCAATTGCGACACGCTCGGGCTCCAGAATAGAGACCCATCCCAGGCCTAACCCGTGTGCCCGTGCGGCAAGCCAAAGTGTCTGGATAGCGGCGACGACCGAATAACGCAGGGACTCGGGCATGGTTTGACGACCCAGGCCGGAGCCAGCGTCAGTTGATTCATCGGCGAAGATCGCCAGATGCACAGGTGCGGCCTCGAGCCCCTCAAGCTTGAGGCGTGCATACGTGCGGCGGCGTTCTCCTGAATAGCCTTCGAGGGCGTCGGCGTTTGCGCGGGAAAAAGTCGCTTTGATCTCGTCGCGACAACTGCGGCGTTCAACAAGGACAAATCGCCAGGGCTGGCAATGCCCTACCGAAGGTGCGCTGGCAGCGAGTTCGATCAAAGACGAGATCAATTCGGGGTCGACGGGTTCGGTCTTGAAGCGGCGGACGTCGCGCCTCCAAAGAATGAGTTCGCGCAACGAGGCCTGGAATGTTGCATCAAAGCAGGGCGGGTCTGTAAGTTGCCGGCTCGTCATTCGTCCCCCCGATCAATCAAATGGAAGAATGTGCCCGTAACTGAGCCGCGTTGTGAGCCGCGTTCAGCCACCGTCGCTCCCGTCGTATCCCTAACGTCTGCCAATGGCTGGTCGGGATTGCTCGTCACGGTGGCATAGTGGAACTCATGCCCGAACAGCTCAGCGTCAGGTATTGCAATGGCCGTCTGAGCGTGAAAACGCACCCTCCGATAGCCCAGATGCAGTTTTCGGTTTGCAAATGTTGATTCGAGACCGAGCAGTCCGACCATTTCGTGCCGGTCACTATTTGCATCTTGCAGTCCAGTACCAAGCACCATGTACCCACCGCATTCGCCGTGAATAGGAATGCCTCGCGCGGCTGCAGCGTGTAGGGCGGTCTTGAAGCGGTCAGCTTGCGCAATCTCTGCGGCATGCAGCTCAGGATATCCGCCAGGGAGCCAGATTGCGTCGGCGTCGGGGGCGGGTTGCTCATTGGCCAACGGCGAGAATGGAATGATTTCCGCACCGGCAGCGCGCCATCCTTCGAGAAGGTGGGGATAGATGAAGGAGAAGGTGCGATCTTGTGCGAGCGCGATCCTTTGTCCGGGCGGTTGAAGCATCTTCACGACATCGGATCGACGCTGCCCGGCTTTTGCGGGGTTGATCGCAAGTGAACTCGCGGCCGCGGCCAGCTCATTGATCTGGATGGCATCATAAACCGCATCGGCGATGCTATTGAGCCGATTGTCGAGGTCAATTGTCTCGCCGGCCTGCACAAGACCCAAATCGCGCTCTGGGAGTGCAAGGCCATCGTTGCGATACAGTGCACCAAAAAGGGGAAGGTCGAGACGACGAATGGCACTGGCAACGATTTGTTCGTGCCGCACACTGGATATGCCATTCAAGATGACGCCGGCGATTTGGACGTCGTCACGATAAACGTTGCACCCCAGTGCGACGGCCGCCGCCGTTTCCGCCTGAGCCCAGACGTCAAGGACTAGCAAAACTGGCCATCCGGTGAGTGCAGCGAGGTCCGCCGTAGAGCCTCTCCCGCATTGGCCCATTACTGGGGCGCCATCGAAGAGGCCCATCACGCCTTCAACAATGCACAAGTCAGCGTTTGCGGCAGCCGTTTGCACGAGAGCAGAGATGAGCTCTGCCCTCATGGCCCAGGTATCGAGGTTGATGCTGGTCCTGCCGGCGGCAGCCGAGTGGAACGCGGGGTCAATGTAATCGGGCCCGCACTTGAATGGTTGCACAGCGAGGCCTTGGCGGCGCAGCGCCCGCATGAGACCGAGCGCGATTGTCGTCTTTCCAGCCCCGGAGCGAGGTGCAGCAATTATCAGGCCGCGAGGGCTAGAGCATGTTCCGATCATATTGACCTATTTGACCGGTTTTTCACGTCTGCTGGCCAGGCAGGCTTCACGCCGTGGTCTGACCCGACCACAAGTGAAGCATAACGTCGCCCGGCGGGCGTAAAAAACCGGCCTGTCATGTTGAAGACGCGCCTCCGGCACGATGGTGGGCCAAATCAGCCCATCGTCGTCGTTACGCAACTTGCCCGATACGCAAGCATCGCGCTGCGTTGCGTGCCTGGCCGAGTGGAGCGATTTTGCTCCATCAAATGGGTCAATATGATCGGAACATGCTCTAGCATTCGCCATCACGTATCCTGCTCATGCGGGTTTCCCGCGGAAGCGACGCTGATAGCCAGCATCATAAAGCGCGCTGTCGCGGAAATCGTCGGACGCGAGTGCTGGACCAACGAAAATGAGCGCGGTGCGCTCAATGTCGCCCTGTTCCGCCAGGCGCTGCACAATGGTGCCTAGAGTGGCTCGGATGATGCGTTCGTCGGGCCAACTCGCACGATAGACCACGGCTGCCGCACATTCGTTTCCGTAAAAGGGTACGACTTGCTCGACGACCCGCGCCAAAGACTGGATTGAAAGGTGGATCGCTAGCGTGGCACCTGTAGCGGCAAATGCCGTTAGCGTCTCCTTTTCCGGCATGGCGGAAGCGCGGCCAGGGGTACGCGTAAGTACGACGGATTGCGCGACCTCGGGAAGTGTCAGCTCGCAGCGCAGAGCAGAAGCCGCAGCGGCAAATGATGGAACGCCAGGTGTGATCGTATACGCAATCTTGATCGCGTCGAGACGCCGGAGTTGCTCGCCTAGCGCGCTCCAGATCGACAGATCGCCGGAATGGAGTCGTGCAACGTCCTCTCCAGCTGCGGTCGAGCGGACAAACTCGCCCACGATCTCGTCAAGCGACATCGGAGCCGTATTCACGACGCGGGCACCTTTGGGGCAGTGCGTAAGTAATGAATCCGAGACTATGGAGCCAGCATAGAGACACACGCCACAGCGAGCGATCAGGTCGCGTCCGCGGACGGTGATGAGGTCGGGGGCCCCCGGTCCAGCGCCAATGAAATGAACGGTCATCGACCTTCTCCGACGGCGATAGCACAGGTGACGGTCTTCGTTGCTACGCGAGGAGCAAGCAGTCGAGCAGAACGGCCTGCCGCCGCTAGTGCAGCCGTCTCTGCGACGGAGGGCACTCCCTTGATTGCGATAACTCGTGGAGACGACGTCAGCGCGTGGCCTGCAACGAGAGTCATTTCGCTGTGGCTGACGAAGACGAGCGGCACCGCCATGGTTTCTGCGGTCGCAATGATACCTTCTTCAGAACTCTTCGCGGATTCCGTTGCGAGAGCATCGATCTGCGAGCAGCTAACGCTGCAGCGCTCAAGAGCAGTCGCGATCGCCTCGCCTATGGCATCTGGGGTAACGCCTTTTCGACATCCTATCCCGGCAACCATCATGGTTTGGTAATCCGCCAGTGTGTAATGGGCATGGAAGGTCGCCAGCCATGTAGAGCACCAACTCTGTCGGCACGTGATATATCAAGACGCATCAGTTCGCCGCCAAGACGCCGGAAGATCTCTAGAAGGATCGTTTCGCTCTCCAACGTAACCGCGTTGGCGACGAGGCGACCTCCCGAATTCAACGACCTCCATGCAGCCTCCAGAACGCCGTCGGTCAACCCGCCGCCGACAAAAACGGCGTCAGGCGCAGAGAGGCCTTGAAGAGCATCTGGCGCACGTCCGATGACAATTTCCAAGTCCGGAGCGCCGAGAGCAGCAGCGTTGCGCGTGGCTCTTTCCGCCCGGTCGGCTCGCTCCTCGATGCCGATTGCGCGCAGACTGGGATGGCAGAGCATCCATTCTATGGCGATCGAACCGGCACCCAGTCCGATGTCCCACAGCAATTCTCCTTGTCGCGGCGCCAGGGAGGAAAGCACCATGGCCCGTACTTCACGTTTCGTCAGTTGGCCATCGTTCTCAAAGAGTGAATCATCGAGCCCGCAGGCCAAGTGAGCAATGGGGCTCTCTGCTTCCGCGACGACTTCAACGGCAATCGTGTTCAGAGCATCAACATCCGAAAGATTGAAATCTTTCGCTAGCGACTCGCGAACGCGCTCGCGCGGACCGCCCATCGATTCCAGGACGATAAGCCGGCTAGCGCCAAGACCACGCCCGGCAAGCAGGGTCGCAAATTTATGCGGTGTCTCACCGTCCCAAGAGAGCGCTAGGATGCGGGCGCCGGGCTGCAGATAGCGAATGATCGCTTCGAGTGCGAGGCCATGCAACGTGACGGTTGCAACATCCTGCAACGCCCAGCCCATACGGGCGGCGGCAAGTGAAAACGCGGATGCATTCGGTATGGCAATGAACTCGTCGGCAGGAACAAGACTGGCTAGCTGCTTGCCGATACCGAAATGAAACGGATCGCCACTGGCAAGGACGGTCACGGCCTTTCCACGCCTTGCTAGGATGTGTGGGAATGCGTCATGGATAGGGCTCGGCCACGCTAGGCGTTCGCCGCGAATCAACGGACCGGCAAGCTCTAGGTGGCGTGTGCCGCCGACAACCAGCTCCGCCCCCTCGATGAGGCGCTGGGAAATGGGCGATAGGCCGGCGATACCGTCTTCACCGATGCCAACGATGGACAGCCACCGTTTCGGTGTGCTGTGTGTCGCTCGATTTGCCATTTCAGGGACGGTCATGCGCGTTCTCATTCTCGGCGGCACGACGGAAGCGTCTGAACTCGCGCGGCTCCTTTCGCGCGACGAGCGATTCTCGCCCACATTGTCGCTTGCAGGCCGTACGGCTTTGCCCGTCTTGCCACCTGTGCCTCACCGGATCGGTGGATTTGGCGGGGTAGAAGGTCTTGTCGATTGGCTCAAATGCGAACGCATCGAAGTGGTCGTCGACGCCACGCATCCGTTCGCCAGCCAGATCTCGCGAAACGCTACAATCGCGTCTCGAATGCTTGGGCTCCCACATATTTCTATCGTTCGGTCCTGCTGGGAGGCGATGCGCGGTGATCGCTGGGTACGTGTCGACAGCATCGACGCCGCTGTCGCCGTGCTCGATCCACAGCCGCGCCGCGTCTTTTTGACCATCGGACGACTCGAACTTGCGGCCTTCCGGGCGGCACCGCAACATGCCTACGTGATCCGCACGATCGACCCACCTGATGAGACTATCCTGCCACCGCAAACGCAGCTTCTCTTGGAACGCGGGCCGTTCAAGGAGGAGGATGAATTCCGCCTTCTCCAAGATCGGGCGATCGATGTCCTCGTCACTAAAAACTCGGGCGGTCAGGTGACCTACGGGAAAATTGCCGCCGCCCGCAGACTTAGCTTGCCAGTCGTTGTGATCGATCGACCTCCCGAGCCGGCCGGCGAACGGGTTCAAGACGCGCTCGGTGCACTCCAATGGCTTCAGCGTTATCGGTTGGCTCATCACGACGTGCCATCTGAACGGGGCGTATAGACCCAAGGTGCGGCCCCATCACGTGAGATGAGGCGCGTCTTGCTCGATCCAACGACGACCAATGTGCGCATGTCGGCTGCGGACAGATCGGCGCGATCCAATGTCGTAACGGTAAGCTTCATGTCTGGTGTGCCCGCGGCCTGAACGAACAGAACGACGGTCTCAGGCGCCTTCCATTGGCGCAAGAATGCAAGTGCGCGGGGCAATTGTTCGGGCCGAGCACGCGAGGCTGGATTGTAGAAGGAAATGACGAAGTCAGCCTTCGCTGCCGCTTCCAGGCGTTGCTCGATTGTGGCCCATGACTTTAGATTATCGGACAGCGAGATTGCACAAAAGTCTCCGCCCAACGGTGCGCCGGCATGGGCCGCTGCGGCCAGCATTGCTGTTATGCCCGGCTGGACTTGAATATCGAGCTTGCGCCAGCGCGTATCACCTGTCTCGATTGCTTCGAATACGGCGGCGGCCATGGCGAACACACCCGGATCACCGCTGGAAACGAGCGCCACCTTTCGCCCTTCCGCTGCGAGCCTCAGCGCATGGCGCGCGCGATCAATCTCGACGCGGTTGCCGGATGCGTGCCGGCGTTGTCCGAGCTTTGTTTCTGGCACGCGCTCAAGATAGGTCGCGTACCCGACAAGATCGGTTGCCTCGCTGAGTGCCAGAGAGACGGCCGGTGTCATCAGCTCCGCAGCTCCAGGTCCCAATCCCACGACAGTCAGGGAGCCGGTCATATCCGCCTCCCCTGGCCGGGGATCAGAACCATAGCGAAATAGGGACCGGTACTATCGACGCAATCGCAAAGCGGCGTGATGCGCTCATCCGCCATCGTGCCGCGTTCCACGTAGATCGCGCGCGGGAGCAAGCCTGCCGCTTCGACCGCGCGGCGGACCTTGGCGAGGTTGCGTCCGACTTTCATGATCACTGCTGCATCCGAGCGGTTGAGACGTTCGATGAGAACCGCTTCGTCGATTGTGCCCGGGAGAACGGTGAGCACATCGTCCCCCCATGTGATGGGGGAGTTGGCGCGCGTCCAGCAACCCGACATGCCAGTGACGCCCGGGACGACCTCGACGGGAACCGAATCCTCGAGGCGTCGCCACATATGCATGAACGAGCCATAGAAGAAGGGATCGCCTTCGGCGAGAAGTCCGACCGAGTGACCACGCGCGAGCTCGCCGGCGAGCGTATCGGCTGTATTCTGGTAGAAATTACCGATCTGCTTGCGGTATTCGGGATGCCCCGCGGAAATTTCGTCCGTTACGGGATACTCGAACTTCAACTCGCGGCGGCCGGCTTCCAGCAAAGGGGCCACGATCCGACGGGCGTTGCCCTCGCGTCCCTGCTTTGCGAAGTAGGCCAGCACATCGACGGACCGCACCAAGCCAACGGCGCGCAGCGTCATGTAACGAACGTCTCCGGGTCCTACGCCAATCCCATATAGGGTTCCGTCCTCGGCCGTGCCGGCGATGTCATCGAGCGCTGTCATTCAGTCTCGCTCGCTAGGGCATTGACTGCGGCGACGGCCATTGCGCTTCCACCTTTGCGCCCTCTCACAATGAGGAAGGGAAGCCGGGCGTCGTTGGCCAGCGCATCTTTCGACTCCACGGCACCGACGAATCCGACGGGCACGCCGATAACGGCGGCAGGCGTCGGTGCGCCTTGATCGATCATTTCAAGAAAACGGAAGAGGGCAGTCGGTGCGTTGCCGATGGCGACGAGAGAGCCCTGCAAATAAGGTCGCCACAGCTCCATGGCGGCGGCGGAACGCGTCGTTCCCATGCTGTGCGCCAGCTCGGGCACAGTCACATCGCCCAGCGTGCAAATTACGTCGTTGCGTGCCGGGAGCCGGGCACGCGTAATTCCATGAGCTACCATATGAGTGTCGCAAAGTATGGGGGCGCCAGAGACGAGAGCGGTGCGGGCCTTTTCGGCGAAGTTTTCTGACATCACGATGTCATGGGCTATTTCCACCATTCCGGAGGCATGGATAATACGAACGGCTACTTTTTCTGCGTGTCCGCTAAAGTGTGCCAAGTCTGCTTCAGCGCGGATAATGGCGAACGAGTTTCGGTAGATTTCGTTCCCATCACGGATATAAGAGCGCCGCTTGGACATGACTTTCGTTTCCTAAGACGTTCGAACGAGTGGCGGCAGTTGAGTAATTTGCGCCGGCGCCACGAAGTCACGCGGCTCCGCTCGCGCTGTATCATGGTGGATTATTCCAAAGCGATCACCGGCGCCAACGAGAACCAAGTCCGCAGGTTTGGAGCGTGCGCAGCCTTTCGCGCACCCTGAGATGTGGACACACCGGCAGCCCAGCTCGTTGAGGAGCGGCGCCAGGCGGCGAGCGGCTGCCCTCGTATCGAGCGTCGTCGAGCGACACGCGGGAGCGCCGGGGCAGGCGTCGATAGCAAGGAGAGGATCAGTCGTATCGATGATAAGCGAATGTGCCTGGGCCACAGCAAGAAGCGTTTTGGCGGTCTGCTCATCGGAAACGGTGGCGTAAAAGCAGCGCCACGAAGAAAGACGGAATTCCCTCACGCCAAGCTTGATCGAAAGCGCTGCAAGTGTGCGAAGCGTCCCAGCTTCAATGCGCCCGAAAGGTGCGGCGATGCCGGCCGCGAATACAGATCCATTGTAGTCCAGCGTGCCAAGCCTTGGGCGCGTCTCCCCACCGAGCGGGATTTGTTCGATGAGCGCAAGTTGTGTTGCGACGGTCGCGTGCATCTGAAGTCGTGCGGTTTCGGGAAGATCGCGCATCCGCGATCGCACGTCCGAACCGCGCACGTCCAGGAAGGCATGCCCGGCACAAACGGCTGCGTCTGCTGCTGTTTGGAGGTCAGCAGCGCCGAGCCAGATTGTCCCCTCTGGTCCATCGATTCCGAGCGCGACCTTTGTTTCTTCGCCGATACGAATGGCCTTGAGGCGAATGTCCGCCCGCTCGCCGTCCAACGAGAGAAGTCCTGTCCCATCGACAATGAAACCAAATTTGCCCGGGAGCTGCCACAAGGCCTGATCTTCGGCAAGACGGTGCTCAAGCTCTCTCGCGAGGCTGCGAACATCACAAATTTCAGTCGGGTCGAGGCCGGTAAGCGGGTTCACCATGACATTGCGAACGGCTTCGGCGTCCGAGCTGGGATCGAGCAACCCAAGCATCGAAAGGTCGGACCAAAGCCCGGCTAACTTGTCCTGCGTCACGCCTCGGATTTGTACGTTGGCGCGTCGGGTCAGGTCGATCAACCCGTTGCCGAAGCGTTGCGCGATTCCCGCAATCGCGAGCAGATCATCGGCTGACAGCGTGCCTGCATGCGCGCGCAGCCGGACAATCAGTCCATCCCCGCTCTCCATGGGCTTCAGTGCCCCTGGGCACCATCCGCGCACACTCTTGATATTTCTCTCAGTCATTATTGGGCAGCCGATACGAAGGGAGCGCGGTTGGCGCGGGCAAGCTCGCCGTGCACCGCATTGCGCCGCGGCGTCCAAAGTCCGCGCGCAATGGCGTCTTCCAATCTTACCGCCATCGCTTGAACCGCCAGCGGGTTGGCCTGTGTCAAGGCGTTCAGAACCGTTTCATCAGCAATCAGGGCTTCATGAACCGCATCGAACAGGTGACCGGGAACGGCCGCTGTGGTGGCTGCAAAAGCATATAGAGCATCGACGCCTTGCGCCATTTCTGCGACGCCGCGGTGGCCGTGGTTTAGCATACCCTTGATCCAGCGCGGATTGGTCAGGCGTCCTCGAACGATGCGGGTAATTTCTTCGGGCACGGTGCGTGCGACGGGCGTGTCGGGACGGCTGGTATCGAGGTGATAGAGCACCGGCGTCTTGCCCAAGAGGTTAGCCGCTGCTGCGAAACCACCGACAAAATCGGCCACGCCATCGCCGTCCAAGAGGTCGCGCTCTCTGTCATCTTGAGGATGCACCAGTGCATCGGCGCCCGCCACGCGCGCCTTGAATTCATGCGCGGCCGATATGCCAGACTCATCGCGGCCGTACGCATGAGATGCAGAGCTGAGGTAGGCGGCCCCGAGATCGGCTCGGGTGGCCCAGGTGGAATCGAGGACGACGTCGGTGGTTCCAGCACCATAGGTTCCCGGCGCGCCGCCAAACGTCCGCGCGAGACTGTCGCCCTTCCGGCGCGCCGCGGCCAATGGATTCCACGCGTCGTCCTCATCGCGCTCGGCGATCAGCTTCACGGCCACGTCGAAGAGTGCGATCTGCGCAGGGAAAATGTCGCGGAAAAGTCCCGAGATCCTCAGCGTCACGTCGATGCGCGGCTGATCGAGTTTGGCAAGCGGTAGCACCTCGACGCCGGTGACGCGATTGGTGGACATGTCCCATATGGGTCTCACGCCGAGATAGGCGAATGCCTGCGCAAGATCATCGCCGCCCGTTCGCAGCGAAGCAGACGCCCAAAGATCGAGGACGAGCGCCTGGGGAGGCTCGCCGTAATCCTGAAGGTGGCGCCGCACGACCTCTGCGGCCGCGCGGGCGCCAATGGTTGCGGCCGTGCGTGTCGGTATCGCGCGCGGATCAATGGTCGTCAGATTTCGCCCCGTCGGCAAAACGTCAAGGCGGCCCCGCGTCGGCGCACCAGCTGGCCCGGGCGCCACGCGGCGCCCATCGAGGGCGGCGAGAAAAGCGGCGCTCTCTCGCGTCGCACAATCAACGAATAGCTCTTCGATCTGCGCCGCTGACGGGCGCGCGGGCGATCCCTTCAAGCTCCGCATTGTGGCTTCACAAAGCGCCGCACGGCTCTCCGCATCAGGCGCACGTCCAAACACGTGGAGGCGCTCTCTAATGGCGAGGTCCTTGATGTCACAGAGCTGCGCATCGAGCTTTGCGACGGCGTCTCGCGGCGCGTCGCTTTTGGTAACGCCGCAATCGTGCGCAAGGCCGGAGCGCCAAGCTCGCTCCAGGATCTCAGCTTCGAGTAGTGTGATGCGCCTGCGATCGACGCCGTCGGCCTCGGCGTACTCCTCAATTAACCCCTCAAGCTCAACCATGGGCCCGTGAAGGCCGGCCTCGCACAATGGCGGCGTCAGGTGACCGATGGTGACCGCCGAGATACGCCGCTTGGCCTGCACGGCTTCGCCGGGATTGTTGACGATGAAGGGGTAAACCGTTGGAGTGGGACCAAGTAGCGCTTCGGGAAAGCACTCTTGTGACAGTGCCAGGGCCTTCCCGGGAAGCCACTCGAGCGTGCCGTGCGTGCCGACGTGAACGAGCGCGTCGATCTTTTCAGCATGACGCAGGGACAAGTAAAGAGCCGCGTAGCTGTGCCGCGGCGGGCACGAGGTATCGTGGTAACCCTGCTTACGGTCGCCACGCGCGCCGCGATCGGGTTGCAGAAGGATAGCGATGTTACCCGCTCTCAGGCACGGGAAACGAAAGTGTCCATCGACGACAGCAGGGTCTGCCTCAGGAGCGCCCCAAGCCGTCTCGATCTCTTGCCCGACACGCGCGGGAAGTGTTGCGAGCCATACGCGATAGTCTGCGAGCGAGACGGAGAGAACATCGCTCGTCGACCGATCCGTGAGACGAGCGATGATTTCGTTTGCGGGCCACGTGATCCCGCCTGTTTCGTAATCGGCGCTGGCGAGGTGGCTCACGATCTCGCGCACGCTTTCCGGCGTATCAAGCCCGCAGGCATAGCCTGTGCGGCCGCCGCGCGCAGGATAGTCCGAGATGACGAGCGCCACGTGGCGCTCCCCGCGCGGCTTACGGCCGAGCTGCGCCCATGCGCTGGCAAACCTTGCAACGAACGATACCCGATCTTCTGCACTCTCGTGGATGACTGTCGAATATTGCAGGGCGGGATCGGCCTCTGTCTCGGCCTTAAAGGAGATCGCGCGCGTGAATATGCGCCCATCGAGCTCGGGCAGCACGACGTTCATCGCCAAATCACTTGGCGACAGTCCCCGGGGTGAGGAGAGCCACGGCTCCTGCGGAGAACCGGCAAGAGCAACTTGCAGCACCGCACAGTCGGCGCCATCGAGCACGGTTGTGTCGTCGTCGCGCAATGCGGAAAAGGCGGTAGCGTTGAGGATGACCGATGGCCGGGTGCGCGCAATGAGGTTGGCAACAGGCATACTGGCGGCGGGGTTCTTTAGGCTCGTAACGGCGACCGCAATCGGCGCGAGCCCCTCGCTCTCGATCGCCTGCATCAGTGCGAGGATGGGCCGGGTGTCGGCCGCGAGCAAGCTTGCGCGATAGAAAACGATGAGCGCCTTGGGGCGAGCTGAGGCATCGGCGGAAAGGTCATCGAGGGTACATGTCGATCCATCTAGGCAAAAGCCGATCGCCGCGCCGAGGCGCGAAGGTTCGCCGATCGGTGCGTCGGCTCCGAGCAAGTTCGCCGCGAGGCGAAGCGCGTTGCCAACGTTCTCGGGGCCGCCGTAACGAAAGTACCGGTCGAACGATTCAACGATGGGCCCGGGCGCCGTCGAGAGCGCTTCCAGCCTTGGGTCGGGCCGATCGTCGCCCGGAAGAGCCACAAGAAGGATGCCCTTTTTCTTGCACGTCTCCGCCAAGCGCTCAAAGCCGTAGCGCCAATAATCGAGGCCGCCGAGGCTGCGCACGATGACGAGGCGGGATCGTGAGATAACACGTTCGACATAGAGGTCGACCGACATGGGATGACGGAGCTTCTTGAGGCTCGCGAGCCTTAAGCTTGGAAGCGCTTCTCGGTCTTGCGTCCAACATGCCGCGAGCGCGGAAAGGTCACTGTCGCTAAAGGACAAAACGATGACGTCGGCAGGCGTTTGCGCAAGATCGACGGCTGCTTCGATCTCGTCCAGTGTTCCAACTTCGGTCGCAAGCAAGTGCATGTGCTTTACTAGTCACCTGCGATGGAGCGCGAGATAGTCTCGCGATCGAGGCCCTTCTGGCCAATGACGACGAGGCGTCCGTTCCGTGGCTCATCGGGACGCCAAGAACGGTCGAATTGATGCTGGAGGCGCGCGCCCACACCTTGGATCAGCAGGCGCATTGGCTTGCCCTTGATGTCGGCAAATCCTTTGACCCGCAAAATGTCGTGTGCCTTCGCGGTGCGGGCGATGCGGTCGATAATGTCGTCAGGACTTTCCACGGAAGGAATCTCGACAATGAAGGTCTCGAAATCGTCGTGGTCGTGCTCGGCCTCGTTGTCGTGATGCGAGGGCCGAGCGGCCAGATCTTTTTCGGCGGCAGCGCCAATGCCGAGCAGAACCGTCGGATCCAAGCGTCCCCCTTGTGTTTGTATGACCTTGACCGCCCGTGGGATCGCCTCCTTGATCTCACCGCTTACGCGTTCGCGTTCGCCCTCGCTCATAATGTCGATCTTGTTGAGAATAATGAGGTCGGCGCACAGAAGCTGATCTTCGTAAACCTCTTCGAGCGGGTTGTCGTGGTCTAGGGATTGATCCTCGGCCCGCTGACGGGCGAGAGCGTTTGGGTCATCGGCAAAACGCCCAGCTGCTACTGCCGCGCCGTCAACGACGGCGATGACACCGTCGACCGTGACTCGCGAGGCGATTGCCGGCCAATTGAAGGCCTGAACAAGCGGTTTGGGAAGAGCAAGGCCAGACGTCTCGATGAGGATGTGCTCAGGCGGTGAGTCGAGTGCCAGTAGTGCTTCGAGGGCGGGAACAAAGTCCTCGGCGACGGTGCAGCAGATGCAGCCGTTGGACAGTTCGACAATGCGCTCGCCAGTACAACTCTCAACGCCACAGCCTTTCAGGATTTTTCCGTCGATACCAACGTCGCCAAACTCGTTGACGATGATCGCAAGGCGCCGGTCGCCGGCATTTTCCAGAACGTGCCGCACGAGCGTCGTTTTTCCCGCTCCCAGAAAGCCTGTAACTATGCTGCAGGGGACTTTGGCGAGCGTGGTCATGCGGTCTCCGGTTCCGGTTGTGTAAAGCCCCACGGCGGTAGCCGCGCGACAACACCCTTGCGAAAGGTCGGCGGGCGCTCCTTCCAGGGGACGATTCCGTCCTCGGAGCGCTGATAGGCGAGAGCCGCCTCCACGACGTCGTCAGCGTGCTGCGTGGGGTCGAGGTCGCCAATGATGTAGACCCACTTTTCTTGGGCCGTGACGGCGATCGTGCAAGGTCGCTTGCACACCGCCAAGCATTCAACAGGCGTGACTGTGACATCCCCCGCGCCTGCATCCTTCAGACGCGACTTTAGCGCAGGAACCAGCTCCTCACCCGGCTGGTCGTATGACTCGTCACCATTCAGGCTGCGCCGGCACGAGACGCATACGAAAATCGTAACACTAGATCCCGTCATAGGTGCCTCGCGTCCAAACTGTTGGCGCTAGGCGGCTGGGCGAGCGTTGAGATAGCCCAGCTTGTGCCAAAGAAAGCCAACGAAAAAGCCGGTCAGGATCCAAAGCGTCGCTTGGACAGCGAGCGAGGTTGCCGCGAACTGCGCCGCCAATTCCGCAGGAACCCCACTCTCATGCGACTCTGCGAGATGCGGAGCGCCCCAAATATGGGGTGCGAGCACAATCGGTACCGCAAGCAGTCGCAGCCAGTTGTTGTCCGAGCGCAGGAAAAGCCACAAGGCCACGACCGTACACAAAACAGTGGCAAGCCACCATTCTTGACGCCCGGGGAGGCCGGCGGCAGCCATGCCCGGCAATTCGGGTGACAGGCCGACAGCGGGAGCAAGGCCCGCTGCTACGAAGCCTGCGGCAGCCCAAGCCATAGCGCGCTGCTCATTGATCACGTCGCCAGAAAACAGCATGCCGGCGAGAATGATCATCGCAAAGCCGATAGCAGTAGCAATCGTTGCGACGCTCGTGAAGACAGTGCGCTCCATGCCATCCTGCGGCGCCCACTCTTCCTTGTTCGACTGAGCCGAATTTCCCTCGCTATGCGTATCACCGTGTACGAGGATGAGGCGCGGTTGGTCTGCGACGAAGATACGATCGGCGCCAGCACCTAAGGCAGCGCTGTCCGCCTTCGCCTCCTCAGCGTTCTCGAACACTTCAGCTGCGAGAATTATAGGCGTGGTCGTGAAGGATTGCAGGGCTGAAACCGCAAGCCCAGCACAAAGCCCGGCCAACAGGCCGACGGTCAAAACGCGGGTGATCATGATCTATCCTTCAGTGGCAGGGAAAGCTGAGCGCGTGGCGCGTGTCATGCGCCGCGTTGTGGATTGTGGTCGGGTGCGCAAAACTCGTCGTAAAGACGAGCCCAACCCCAAAAACGAATGCGACGGCCGCGGCAATGAGCGCGCTGGACCGTTCGCTGCCACTGACGACAGGTATCGTATCAACTTGAGTATTCAATTAAGCCTCCTCGGCCACCCCTCCGGGGCCATGTGAGCTACGATGACGACGGCAGGTCTCCTGACTCTCGGTTCACCGCCTCAGGCCACCTTCCCGGATACCCAGTGGTACTTTGGCCTTCGGCTCGCCGACTACAGTTGCGGGGGCAGTTGCGGATTGGGGCTCCAAGGCCTAGCCGCATTCCCTTTCAATCCCCTTGCGGGGAACCGTCCAGAGCTTGATAAAGGTTCAATCCAAGGTTCGTCAAACGAAATTGCAGCTCATGTCCGCAGGCTACCTGCCCCGATTGACCCTTGTTCTCGGCGGTGCGCGGTCGGGCAAGAGTCGGTACGCTGAAGAGATCCTGACAAAAGCTCCTGATCCATGGATCTATCTCGCGACCGCCCAGGCCTTGGACAGCGAAATGGAGGCGCGCGTTGCCGATCACAAGAAACGGCGGGGGGAGCAATGGCGAACGGTCGAGGTTCCACTCGACCTGCCTGAAGCGATCGAAAAACACGGCGCAGGTGCGCAACCGGTTCTGATCGATTGTTTAACGTTGTGGCTGAGCAACGTTTTACTCGCGACGAGGGATGTCGTTGCGGAAAGCGATCGCCTGGTTGCCGCCCTTGGCGAGGTCGATGGGCCGATCGTTATTGTTTCGAATGAGGTCGGTTCGGGTATTGTGCCTGATAATAAACTCGCACGTGCATTTCGCGATGCCCAGGGTCAGCTCAATCAGCGCGTCGCCGCAATTGCCGACCATGTCGTCTTGGTGACCGCGGGTATTCCTCTGACGCTGAAATAGCAATTCGTAATGAGGCACAATGTAATGTCTGACGAGACAGAAGGCGTTGATAGCCACAAATCCAAGATGGCGAATCGTAAAGCCGTCCAGGATGCGGAGGTCGCGTCCAAGACGATCGAAAAAGGCTTACTGATCGTTCACACGGGCAAAGGCAAAGGTAAGTCGACTGCTGCGTTTGGACTTCTTCTGCGGGCGCTGGGTCGCGGTTTTCGCGCCGGCGTGGTGCAATTCGTAAAGGGCGCCTGGGAGACGGGCGAGCGCAAAGCAATCGAGCGGTTTCCCGATCAGGTCGTTTGGTACGCGCTTGGTGAAGGGTTCACGTGGGAAACACAGGATCGCGAACGCGACGTGGCGGCTGCCGAGCGCGCGTGGGCGAAGACCAAGGAGTTGATGGCCGATCCCTCGATCCGCCTTCTGATCCTCGACGAGCTCAACATTGCACTGCGTTACGGTCACCTCGATCTGGATGAGGTCGTGGCAGCGCTTTCGGCACGGCGACCCGATCTGCACGTTGTCGTCACGGGACGTAATGCGAAGCCGGAACTCATTGAAGCCGCAGATCTCGTGACCGAGATGAGCCTTGTGAAGCATCACTTTTCTGCAGGCGTAAAGGCACAAGAGGGTATCGAGTTCTGATGCCGGCAAAAGCCATCATGTTTCAGGGCACGGGCTCTGACGTCGGCAAGTCGTTAGTCGTTGTTGGCCTCGCACGCTACTTCAAGAACCAAGGTTTTCGCGTACGGCCCTTCAAGCCGCAGAATATGTCGAACAATGCTGCGGTAACAGTCGAAGGAGGCGAGATCGGACGCGCGCAAGCGCTGCAGGCCCGCGCCGCCGGCGAGGCACCGAGCGTGCACATGAACCCCGTGCTTTTAAAGCCGCAAAGCGAGATCGGTGCGCAGGTCGTGGTGCAAGGCCGAGTACTTGGAAACGCGAAGGCAGACGAATACCAGTCCTTGAAACTGCAGCTCATGGATGCCGTGTTGGACAGCTTCGGCCGTGTGTGTGCCGAGGCAGATATTGTGCTCATAGAGGGGGCGGGGTCAGCGTCAGAGGTCAATCTGCGGACGGGCGATATTGCCAATATGGGCTTTGCCCGTGCCGCTGACGTTCCCGTCGTGCTCATCGGCGACATCGACCGCGGCGGCGTCATTGCAAGCCTTGTTGGGACGCAGGCCGTACTACCCAAGGACGATGCGGAAATGATCCGGGCCTTCATCGTCAACAAGTTTCGTGGCGATCCTTCACTCTTTGATGATGGTATGGCGCACGTTGCCGAGCTGACCGGCTGGCGGGGCCTGGGGCTCGTTCCCTTCTTCGAAGGAGCCGATCGTCTGCCGGCTGAGGACGTTTTGGGCCTCGACAAGGGGCGCTACGCTCAACCGACGGCGAAAGTTCGCGTCGCCGTTCTAGCGTATCCGCGCATCTCCAACTTCGATGACTTCGATCCACTGCAGCTCGAGTCTGGCGTGGACCTCGTGTTTGTGAAGCCCGGCTCCCCAATTCCCGCCGACGCGGCGTTAGTTATCCTTCCTGGATCCAAAGCGACGATTGCCGACCTGGCAGCGCTTCGCTGGGCGGTCTGGGACATCGATTTGCAAGCTCATTTGCGTCGTGGCGGGCACGTTCTCGGCATTTGCGGAGGCTATCAAATGCTCGGCCGGACGATCGCGGATCCTCACGGCATCGAAGGTGTGGCTGCAAGCACGAAGGGACTGGGATTTTTAGACATTGAAACGCAACTCTCGACGGAAAAGCTTCTGGTCGAGGTTTCCGGCGAGAATGCTGCTGCGGGCATACCTTTCAAGGGATATGAAATGCACGTCGGCCGAAGCACGGGTCCCGATTGTCAGCGGCAGGTTCTCAATTTTGCCGACGGCCGCGTCGATGGAGCGGCGAGTGCGGACGGGCGTGTCATTGGGTGCCATGTGCATGGGCTGTTTTCTGACGACGGCCAGCGCAGCTATTGGATGAAGCGCATTGGCGCCGGCAGCGCCACCGTCGCATACGAGAACGAGATCGAGTCGACGCTTGATGCGCTTGGTCAGCACATGGGCCGGCACATCGATTGCGATAGTCTCTTAGCGATCGCGCGTGAGCCGCGGCTTAAAAGATAAGGATACCTGCGGCAAGGAGCGCTACGACCGTTGCTTGTATAGTGCACGCTGTTCGATAGAGTTTGAGCGCACGGCGAATGTCATCAGGGCCGGTGTCGGCGCGGCCGTTCCCCATCCAACGATCTTCCACCAATTTCCCATCATAGACGCGCGGGCCGGCGAGCCTCAGGCCGAGCGCACCTGCCATGGCGGCCTCGGGCCAACCAGCATTCGGCGAGCGATGACGGCGCGCATCGTGAAGGACGGCTTTTGCGGCGCCGCGGCCCGTCGCAGTAGAGGACATGGACCCGGCCGCAACGAGCCACAGCGCCGAGAGCCGGGAGGCAGGAAGATTGACGAGGTCATCGAGACGTGCGGCGGCCCACCCGAAAGCAAGATGGCGGCGGCTCCTATGGCCGATCATGCTGTCGGCGGTATTGATCGTCTTATAGAGCGCAGCACCGGGGAGCCCGGCAACGACCAACCAAAAGACTGGAGCGACGACGCCATCGGATAGATTCTCGGCAAGGCATTCAATCGCAGCTCGGGCGACATCAGCCTTGTCCAACGACTTGGGATCACGGCCGACGATCTTCGCCACCGCAATGCGAGCGCTCCCAAGGTCTCGATGTTCGAGGGCGTCAGCGACGGCGCCAACGTGTGCATAAAGGCTACGCTGGGCTATTAATGAGCTTGCCGCGAACGCCAGTAGAAGAAGGCCCAAGGGTTCTGGCAGGATGCGATAAGCCAGGAAGGTCAAGGCAATGCTTGCGAGCGCCGTTACGGCGAGGCACGCGGCGATCGTAGCGGCCCCGTTAATGCACCTGCGCCGGACTGAAAGCTCCTCATCATTCCAAGCCTGATCACACCATGCTATCAGCCTGCCGATCCAACTCACCGGATGTCCGATGGCGCGATACAGCCAATGCGGATATCCGAACAGGGATTCAAAGGCCAATGCGATTAATGCGAGTAAGGCGAACATGACCTCTCGATCCGGGCCGCGGCAGGAGAGACGGTGCTAGCATGAGTTTGACGCCACTGGAAACGGTCTTACACGGCGGAGACCTCGACGCGGCGCGCCAACGATTTCCTTCAGCGCCTGAGCCGTGGATCGACCTGTCGACCGGGATCAATCCCCAAGCCTATCCCCTGCCGAAACTGCGCCGGGAAGTTTGGTCGCGACTTCCGCTTAAATCGGACGAATGGTCCCTGCGCGAGATCACAGCCCGTCACTATGGCGCTGCCGATCCTTCGATGATCGTGCCGGCGCCTGGGGCACAGTCCCTTATTCAGATCATTCCCCGCCTCGTTGATCGGTCAAGCGTGGCAATCCTCGGGCCGACGTTCGGTGAGCATGTTGTTGCTTGGCGGCGTGAAGGGCATGAGACAACAGAGATTAACGACCTTTCGGAAGCAGGGTCGGCGAACGTTATCGTATTGGTCAATCCCGACAATCCGACAGGCCGCACAGTATCCCGGGATACTCTTGGCGGCATTGCTGGCGCGCTTGCGCGTCGCAACGGGCTCTTGGTGGTCGACGAAGCTTTTGCTGATGTCATGCCGGAGGGCACCAGCATCGTTCCCGATTTGCCGCCCTCAACCATCGTGCTGCGATCTTTCGGCAAAGCCTATGGTCTTGCCGGCGTGCGCCTTGGCTTTGCTGTGGCGGACAAAGGTATGGCTTCCAAGTTTGGCGATCGTCTCGGCCCGTGGTCCGTTTCGGGACCCGCATTGGCTATCGGCAAGGCCGCCTTGGCCGATAAGGATTGGCTTGCTCAATCGCGTGAGCGGCTAGGGAAAGACAGTCGGCGACTGGATGCAATTCTGGTTGGAAAAGGTTGCAGCATCGTCGGAGGAACGCCGCTCTTTCGGCTTGTCGCTCATCCCAATGCGCAATTCATCGCAGAGACGTTGGGGCGTCACGGTATCCACGTCCGGAGATTTCCCCAACAACCAACATTGCTTCGTTTCGGTCTTCCTGGACCTGCCCAAGACTGGCGGCGGCTGCTCGGGGCGCTCCGCGTCAGTTCAGCGAGCACCGAGTAAGAATCATGCGACGATGGCAATTCACGCAAATGCTGTGGCCGCTACGATAAGGAACAAGAGGGCCGTCTCCATTATCTCGATGCTGGCCCCGAGGCAGTCCCCGGTCAATCCGCCGAGCCGGTACTTCCAGTAAGCCGCAATAATCACGACGATCACCAACGCGCCGATGAGGATGGGGGCCAGCCATGCGCTGATCAACGTGAGCGCTACGCCGTATGCTGCAACACGGGATCCTATGATCTCCTGAGAGAAGCGCTCGCCAAGGCCTTGCGACAAAGGGGGGAGCATCAAGCTCCACGCGAGCGGTCCCCAACGTGCCCATACCGGCACAAGAATGAGTGCAAGCAGCGCTTGCGATTGTGGGATTTGGGCAAGCAATACGAGTTTAGCCATCAACTGCAGCACAATCGCGATGACGCCGTTAGCACCAACGTGCGGATCGTGCGCGACCTCGACAAAGCGATTGGGCGAGCGATGGGCCGCACCAAGGGCGTCCGCCACGTCCGCAATCCCGTCGAGATGCAGGCCGCCTGTGATCCAGACCCAGATGAGGACGCCAAAAAGCGCACCGATCCACGGTGAGGCGTAGCCGCCGGCCCAGACGGCAGTGGCCAGTCCAAGCCCAATAATTGCCCCGACGACGGGAAACCACACAGCCGACCGCGCGAGATCCGCCGGCTCGGAATTACTCACGCGCGGCGTCGGTAACCGGGTGAGAAATTGCAATGCATGAATGAAGCGCCGATGAGTCATGCTTGGACGATCTCGACAATCTCACCCCAGAAGGCCCCCTCTTCACCGGCTTCTACGCGCAGGGTGACACGAGCGCCATGGTCTATTCTGAGGGCCCACAGCGAATTGAATGGAAAGGCGCATGCCACAGATAACGCCGCGCGTATTGGTCCTCCATGCGTGACCACAAGCGCGTTATCGGCTCGGTCCTGTTCTAGGACCCTGCCCAGCCCACGGGCGATCCGTGCTTGAAGTGCCTCCCAGCTCTCGCCATCTGGCGGCCCAGGTGCTTCTGAACTTCGGTAAAGCGCGGCTATTGCCTCCGCAATTGCGGGGTCGGCATTAAGCTCGCTGATTGGCCGCCCATCCCACTCTCCGAAGTCCAGCTCGGACCAATCGGGATCGATGGCCAAATCGAGATGCCGTTCCCGCGCTAATTTCTCTGCGGACTCACGCGCTCGGCGGAGAGGCGAGGATACGACAACGGACCAGTTGCGGGCTGATGTCTGACGCTCGAACTGTTTCCAGCCGGCTGCCGACAAGGCGCTGTCGGTCCGTCCAAGCAAGAGGCCTGGCTGGTCAGTTTCGCCGTGGCGTATGAGATTGATCAGCGGCATGGTTCGCGCCCGTCGACACGGGCCTGATCAAATGTTGCCATTTGCGAATGCAGCGCACAGGCAAGTCGCAAAATCGGGAGCGCGAGTGTCGCGCCAGAGCCCTCGCCCAGGCGGAGCCCGAGATCAAGAATAGGATCTGCATCGAGCTTATCCAAAACGATGCGGTGACCTGGTTCGGCAGAGCGATGCGAAAAGAGAAGCCAGGGCTGGCATGATGAATTGATGCGAACGGCCACAAGCGCAGCCACTGATACGATAAAGCCGTCAATTAGAACGGGAATCCCTGCTTGGGACGACGCGAGTATTGCGCCCACCAGCGCAGCGATTTCCAAGCCACCAACACAACGCAACACGTCGAGCGGCTCGGTCCCCGACCGTGTCAATTGATACTTGTCGAGCGCCGCAGTGATTACTTTGCTCTTGTGGGCTACCCCCGACTTATCAAGGCCCGCTCCGGCACCAGCGAGATCGCTTGATTGCCGATCAAGCAGCGCCGCTGCAATGGCTGCCGCCGATGTCGTGTTCCCGATCCCCATTTCGCCTAAGATGATAAGATCGGAACCGTTCGTGATTGCAAGCGTTGTCGCGCGCCGTCCGGCACTCAATGCAAATGCCATCTCCTCTTGCGTCATTGCGGGCTCGGATGAAAAATCGCGTGTACCGCGGCGCGGTTTGTCGGTCACGACGCCGGGTACGTCGTCTGCGGCTAACGTGCCGGCATCGATTACATGCAATGGACAACCGAGTTCGCGTGCGAGGACGGAGATTGCGGCACCACCGTTTGCAAAGTTGTGCAGCATCTGCACTGTCACGGCAGCTGGAAATGCTGATATGCCTTGCGCTGTGACACCATGATCGCCAGCAAACAGCAATATCGGCGCCGTTGTCGCGCTAGGCATTTTGGTTTTTTGAAGGGCTGCGAGCTGAACTGCCAGGCGTTCTAAAGCACCAAGTGATCCCAGCGGTTTTGTCAGCGATGTTTGCCGCGCTTCGGCCGCGGCAGAATGGCTGCGAGATGGAAGCTTACATGCATCCGTTATCCAATCGTCGATCACGTTGATGCCCTTCGTTCCTGCCGGCCAACTCATACTGCACTACTCTTGGAATTGACGAGGGGACGGACCAGTTTTCCCGCAACGGTCCGCCGTGTTAGTTGACGTGTTGTCAATGGCGATCTCTTTCGCCTGATCGAACGGTTGGTATGCTCTGGGAGAGAAGTTTGCAATCATGAACCCGCATTCCCCAAGTAGACGCCGGATTTCTGCTGCGCTACTGGCGTAATTCCGTTACGATTCAGTCGTTTGGGGCTATGATTTGGGGGCAGTCTTGTCACACCTTGCGGGTGAAAGCGAAAACAGTCGTCTCGACCTT
>JAAERO010000139.1 GCA_024230315.1 Hyphomicrobium sp. | reverse complement strand
GCCGTCTGGGTAGAGCTATATCATAAGGATTGAAGGCGTGCGGGCGGCCTCAGCCGCCGGGTTTTGCCGTATTGGTTCAGCCGCCACCCTTTTTTTGGCGAGATGGTGCTGAGGCAGCCCGAGCCCGATTTAGATCAGCGCTGATCCGCAAGGCTGTTGCCTCGTCGCCGAGGCGGGCGCGATAGACTTGGATGTTGGCGAGTACCTTGGCGACGTAGCGGCGGGTCTCCTTGATCGGAATGCGTTCGATCCAGTCTATGGGATCGATCTTAGAGGTGCGCGGGTCGCCGAACTCGCGAATCCATTGACGCGTGCGGCCGGGGCCGGCGTTGTAGCTGGACAGCCCGAGCACGTAGGAGCCCGAAAAATCCCGCAGCCGGTCGGCGACATAGGCCGACGCGATCATGGTGTTGTAGGAGGGGTCGGTGAGGAGGCGCTTGTTGCTACACTTGATCTTGTAGTCCCGGCAGACGTGTCGGGCCGTAACCTTCATGACCTGGAGAATGCCGCGCGCACCAGCACCCGATACGATTTGCGTGCTGAATTCCGTCTCCTGTCGCGCCAAGCCCAAAAGAAAGGCGGTCTCCGGCGGCGAGCGTAACGGTTTGTAGTCTGGTAGCGCGTGCACCGGGTAGCTGTAGTAGATCAGGTTCTGACCCCGCGCGATTGCCGCCTTGCCGATGCGTACCGATGTCGGCGTGTCACCAATTTCACGGGCAAGGTGCGCAACCATCGCCGACCAAGCTTCATTCTCCTCCAGCGTGCGTATGTGGTGAAGAAAAATGCGGGCAATGGAGCGTCCCGCCTTCGATTTGTGCGCGATCGCAACGGCCTTTACGACGTCGAGCTCATTGAAGCGCGCGATCTGCTGTGGCGTGGGTTCGGCCGGAGCTGTTATCGGGAAGCTCTTGCGCCCAGGGTCCAACTTCTGCGCGGCAAGGAGGCCATGGAACGTGCCGCGCTCGCGGGCGGCGGCGCGGTAGTGCTGCGCTGCCAATTCGGAATTACCCTTGGCCTCTAGTGCGCGAGCGAGCCAGTAGTTCGACTTGGCGCGGCCGAGGGGCCCATCGGCCGATTTGGTGTAGGCGGCAAAATGCTTTTCGGCTGCGTTCACATCCTTCAGATAACGCAGCGCGATCCAACCAGCAATGGAGCGCTGCTCGTTAAGCGGGTTGACGGAGAGCGGTCCGGCATTGCGGACGAGCTTGTAGGCAAGCTTAGGATTGTTGGCTTTGAGTGCCTGATAGGCAAGCTTCAGGCGTTCGGTCCACCACTCATCGAGATTGGCGATGGCCTTGGGATCTGTCGGCGCCGAAAGCACGAGCGTGGCCGCCGCAGACGTCTTTGTCGCCCGGCGTAACAGCTGGGCCTTATGAAATACGAGGCCCCAATCTCTAGACTTGGCATTCGGGTTGGCCTTGAGCCGAGACGCTGAAACGCGCGATCGCATGAATACCGCAAGGCGGTATTTTGCCCGCGTCCGCTCGCGAGCAGACAGAAGCGGAATGACGCGTTTGGCGCGGGCAGCCCGCGAATTGCGGCCGCTCTTCCACCGCACGTCGTCGACCAGGAGCCGGTCGAGCCGCCACTTATGGTCGTCCTCAGTTAGGAGCGTACCGAAACGCGCAAGGAATCCCTTCTCGAGACCTTTGGGTAGGTCGTGTTGACGCCAGACTTCGGCAGCTAGAATCTTTGCCTTCCCGGCGTCGCCGTTTGCCAAATGAACCGACGCGAGCGCGGCTAGGCCAGACGCGCTCTGCGGCTTACCATCCTTAAAGTAGCCCTTGATAGCGATTGCGTTGCCGCCGTCGAGAAAGAGCCTTTGCTCCAGACGCTGCCAAAGCACATCGCGGCTGGGCCAAGTGGGATTGCTATCGAGAAATGCGCTATACTCTGCGGCATCGCCATGGCCGCGCCGCAAGCGATACCAATTTATGAGCTTGCGGCCGATCGGGTCGGTAACCTTCGCCTCAAGTGCGGCGGCCTTGGTGTGCTTCTTGGCCGCGATTGCGAGGATGGCTTCGCGAATGTACTTGGCGTTGGCGTCCGTCAGTTTATGAGCCTTAACGGGCGCAATGATCTTATCAAAGCGCGCATGGTGGGCTGCTTCACGCGCCTTTGGCGACAGGGCCCCGCTGTCTGCGGTTGTCTGGCTCGGCGGCCCAGTGGCGGTTTGGTCTTGAGCTTCTTTGGCGCTGGCCAATGGGGCAAGCGCGACAAGGAACAAGCAGCCAAATGTTGCGGCCCGGAGCTGGGCAAGCATGGACTGGAATTGGTGAACGGCCCGATCAGACCGCGCCTTATCGTAGCGGCCAGTGGTTAAGGCCTTCGATAGCGGCTGGGACAATTGCTATCCTTCCTCACGCAAGAGCCGCCCACTGGCTTGCGGGGCGAAGATCAAAATTCTAATGTCGCGATCGATAATTCAGTCGCGGCTGTGGCACGTCGTTGTTGCGGCGCAGAACTACCAAAAAGGCCGGCGAGCGACAAAAAATCGTTTTGCCGATTTCTGCAGAATGCCCTTGGATGCGGCAATTGCATGGCATCAGGGGGTAGCTGTCGTCAAGACAGATAAGCAGCCGGGAATTCGGGGAAAAGGTGCGCATGTTCAAGGGGTCATTCACGGCACTGATCACGCCGTTCAAGGACGGAAAGATCGACGAGCAGGCGTTTTGCCGAATCGTCGAGTGGCAGATCAGTGAAGGCACCCACGGCCTGGTGCCGGTTGGCACGACCGGGGAGAGCCCGACACTCTCGCATGATGAGCACAAGCGCATCGTCGAATTGACGGTCGAGACGGCAAAGAGGCGTGTGTCTGTGATTGCGGGTGCCGGCTCGAATGCGACGGGGGAATCCGTTGAGCTTGCCCGTTTCGCCAAACAAGTCGGCGCTGATGCTGTCCTCGTCGTGACGCCCTACTACAACAAGCCGACGCAGGAGGGGCTTTTCCAGCACTACAAGGCCATCAACGATACGGCTGATCTTCCCATCATCATCTATAACATTCCCGGCCGTTCGGTGATCGACATGTCAGTCACGACCATGGCGCGGTGCTATGAACTCAAGAACGTGGTTGGCGTGAAGGACGCAACCGCGAACCTGGCGCGCGCCTCACAGCAGCGCGCAGCGATGGGACCCGAGTTCAACATGCTGTCGGGTGAGGATGCGACCGCGCTGGGCTTCATGGCGCACGGTGGTCAAGGCTGCATCTCGGTGACCTCCAACATCGCGCCGCGTCTTTGCGCAGAATTCCAAAATGCTTGCCTAGGGGGTGAATTTGAGCGCGCGCTCGCACTCCAGGACCGGTTGATGCCACTGCACGATGTGTTGTTCTGCGAGTCGAGCCCGGGGCCGGTGAAATATGCTGCGTGGCGCCTTGGTCTTTGCGGGCCTGGCGTGCGGCTGCCGCTGGTGCCGATTGCGGAAACATCCAAGGCGATGATTGATGCCGCCCTTGCCAAGACTGGTCTTATTCAGGTCAAGGCGGCCGAATAGGGCGCACAAGACAACCCAACTAACAAGGAGCTGCAAAGGCCATGGCGTCCAGAAAGGACGACGGCCGCCGTATCGTTGCCGAGAACCGGCAGGCCCGCTACGAATACTTCATTACCGAAACCTATGAGGCCGGCCTGCAACTGACGGGAACGGAGGTGAAGTCTTTGCGCCGTGGCCAAGCCAATATCGCGGAAAGCTATGCGTCCTCCGAGGAGGACGGCTTGTGGCTCATCAATGCCTACATCCCCGAGTATCAGGGTGCCGGCCGCTTCTTTCAGCACGAGCCGCGCCGTAAGCGCCGCCTGCTTCTGCACAAGAAGGAAATTCACAAATTTACGATCGCCATGCAGCGCCGGGGCCTGACGCTCATTCCGCTAGAGCTCTATTTTAATCCACGCGGGATTGCCAAACTGAAGCTTGCGTTGGCACAAGGCAAAAAGATGCATGACAAGCGCGAGGTGGCCAAGAAGCGCGATTGGAACCGTGAGAAGGCGCGGCTGTTGCGGGATAAGGGCTGATGCCGCCTCGTGCGCCGGTCGATGACGGCGGTGCGCGCCACTTCGTACGGGGCCTGGCGCTTCCCAACGTGGCATTGCCCTCCACGCTAGGCGGGACGCTCAATCTCAGTGCGCAATCCGGCACGGCAGTCATTTATTTTTATCCGTGGACCGGGCGTCCTGGCTTGGCCGATCCACCCGGCTGGGATGATATCCCCGGCGCGCACGGCTCGACGCCGGAGGCGGAGGGCTTTCGCGACCACTACCTAGCTTTTCGGGAAATAGACGTCGCGGTAGTCGGTGTCAGTACGCAGGGAAGCGAACACCAGCGCGAGTTTGCAGACCGGCTCAATGTTGCCTTTGCGATCCTGAGTGACGAAGTGTTCTTGCTCCAGAAGGCGCTAAAGCTGCCCGCCTTCGAAACCGGCGGCGTCGCGTATCTTAAACGCCTGACCCTCGTCGTCCGCGATGCACGAATAGAGCACGTTTTCTACCCGGTGCCTATGCCAGCAGCCCATGTGCACGAGGTCTTTGCTTGGCTCACGCAGACCCGATTGCCCGGCGCGGCCTAGAGCACGTCGCTCTCGATGTCGTCCACCGCAAATCCCAATTTCTCCAACCCTTCCTCAAGATAATCAGCAAGAAGGGGCAGGCTCAGGAGATAGGACGACGTCAAGTTGATCTTTTCCGTTTGGGCTGTCTCGACCGCTTCGTCGAATTCCTCTTTCTCGAACGTTCCGCGCCCGACCCAGGCAAGCGCGACGAGATTGGCTTGCTCATCATCGTTCAATGCTTCGATGAAACCTGTCACCTCGGCACGCGTGGGATTACTGACGAAGCCCTCTAGGATGGAGCTGGGATCCTCGCTGGCATCGCCCTCCTGGGAATTGTCGTTCCACGCACCGACCTTGGCATCATATTCGCGTGCCTTGATGATGACGTGGGCCACTTTCTCGGGGGCAATGTCGATCGCCATCTCGATCATCTCTCCAGATCGAAAGCTATCATGCGCATCGATCGCTCATGTCATGCATACTACGCTTTGAAAGTAAGGTGTGCGAGGTCTGAGTAGGAAAATAAGCTTGGCAGGTGAGAAACGGTCGGGAGTGCAGTATCGCCTTTGCGCATCTATTGCGAAGGGCGGAGGCGTTCGCTCAAGCTCGCCGGGACGGTTGCTGCGAGGGAACCACGTCGCGAACGGCCGCGAAGACGGCTTGGAACATTTCAGGTGTCAGCCGGCGCGTGTTGGTGTTGTAGCGTGAGCAATGGAAGCTATCGAATAGAACCACTTTTGATGGCAGCGCGTGACGCGCGGCGTGGGCGAATGGGAAGCTCGACTTGCGGCACTCAAGAGCTGAGAGTGTGCTGTCGTGGGCCACGCGGCCGAGCGCGACAATTGCCTTCAGATTGGGCATCTGCGCGATGCGGGCGGTAAGGTAGCGGCGGCATGTGGTGATCTCGGCGGGTGTTGGCTTGTTTTCTGGCGGCACGCAGCGCACCGCGTTGGTGATCATGCAGTCGACGAGTTGGAGACTGTCGTCGATGCGCGCCTCATAGCGCCCACTGGCGAAGCCGAACTCCAGAAGCGTGGCGTAGAGAAGCTCGCCGGCGTAATCGCCGGTAAACGGCCGGCCGGTGCGATTTGCGCCCTTTAGGCCGGGTGCAAGGCCGACGATGAGAAGGCGTGCACCCGCATTTCCGAAAGAGGGAACCGCGCCGTTGAACCAAGATGGGGCCTTTATTTGGTTGGCATCGCGAAGGGCGCCAAGCCGCGGGCAGTACCCGCACAGTTTAGGCGGCTCAGGCCCAAGTGGTGCCGCGGTATCCGGGCGCGCCCCCATGCCACGAGCCCGCTAGACCTCCTCGGAGAGGTCGTCGGAGTCCTGGTAGGCCGCCGTTTGGCGAGAACCATAGCCGGAGCCGCGTGCACCAAACGATCGCCCATCGCGCATTGGTCTGCTCGCTTGGTCGCGGCAGATGAGCTGCTCAAGGTCGGCAATGTCGATGAACTGGTCGGCCTGGCGGCGTAGCTCGTCGGCGACCATAGGCGGCTGGGTTTGCAATGTAGACACCACACTCACGCGCTTACCCATCTCCTGCAGCACGCTGACAAGGCTGCGGAAATCACCGTCTCCGGAGAAGATCACGATGTGATCGAGGTTTTCGGCAAGCCGCATGGCGTCAACCGCCAGCTCGATGTCCATGTTCCCTTTGATTTTGCGGCGGCCGGAAGTATCCGTGAATTCCTTGGTCGGCTTGGTGACCATTGTGAAGCCATTGTAATCGAGCCAATCGATCAAGGGGCGGATGGAGGAATATTCTTGGTCTTCGGCAAGTGCCGTGTAGTAGATCGCGCGGATCAATTGACCTTTCTCACGAAATAGAGAGAGCAGGCGCTTGTAGTCGATGTCAAAGCCGAGCGACTTGGCTGTTGCGTAGAGATTGGCTCCATCAATGAAAAGAGCAATCCGTTCGGTCTGGTAGAAATGCATTCATTCACCTTCAAGGGTGGAAGTGCTGAGAAAGACTCAGCCGTGACTTTTTGAAAGAATTAGCCTGTCCCGCCGAAGTGACCGGCCTATCGATAAACAACTGTTCCTTATCACTCTACGCTGGTAAAAAAATTCCCCCAATTCCTCGTTAAGCGACAATGTGAAGCACCATAGTAAACAGCAGACAGGTTTCCATACAACTAAAGGACCCCATCGAATCTAAACCGACATTCCCCAAGTAGTCCTTCATTTTCGTTCAGTGCGCCCAATTTTGCCTCGGCCAACACGTCACGTTGAGCCGAGCTTCGCTTGTTGGTGGAGATCTGGCCAATGGCGATGGCTCCTTGATCGTTTCGTTGCGTGTTTGCATGTCGCAAGACGTACTTC
>JAAERO010000138.1 GCA_024230315.1 Hyphomicrobium sp. | reverse complement strand
CAATCGCTTGCATAACGCAAATCGCTTCTATCATGGTCAAGACGAGTGATTTTGGTCCAGGACATCGACATTCTCCGATTCAGAAAATCAGAAGAATAATAACCCACTGAAATCACTCGCCATAATTTTTAATCAGGCTCTGAGGCGCCAGAATCTCAAGAGCCTCTTGCTGCCAAGACGACGACACCGGCGACCCCAGAGGCACCAGAGGCTAAGCCCCCCGCAGCACCTGATGAGGCGCCTGCCCCGCCCGCGCCGGTGCCCTCCGATGCGCCGGCGGCTGAGACGGCCCCTGTTGCCGAAGCCAAGCCCGCACCCCCCGCTCCTGCCCAACCGGCAAAACCCCAGCCCGTCAACATCTCGTGTACGCGCGGGCTTGCTGACTGGTTATTGCGCAACAATGTGAGCTTGGCCTTGACCTCCTATCAGACGGGCCGGCTCTATCTCGTTGGCGTTGATGATAACAAACGCGTCTCCTTTCATGAGCGCTTCTTAGCGCGTGCCATGGGCCTGTGGGCCGATCCCCAACGCTTAGTGCTGTCCACCCTGTTTCAGGTGTGGCGCTTTGAAAACGTGCTTGCCGGCGAACACAAAGGCACAGGCCCCGACCGCCATTTTGTGCCCCGTGTCGCGCATACGACCGGGGATCTGGATATTCATGACATCTCGGTGATGGGGGATGGGCGCATCCTCTTTGTTAACTCGCTGTTTTCGTGTTTGGCCACCTTAAGCCCCACGCACGCGTTTCGCATGTTCTGGAAGCCGCCGTTTATTTCCAAACTGGCTGCCGAAGACCGCTGTCACTTGAACGGGCTGGCCATGAAAGACGGCCAACCCGCCTATGTCACAGCCACAAGCCGCAGCGATGTGGTCAATGGGTGGCGCAATCGCCGCGCCGAAGGCGGCTGCGTCATTGATGTGACATCGGATGAGATCGTGACCGCAAAACTATCCATGCCCCATTCACCCCGCTGGTTTAACGACCGGCTTTGGGTGCTCAACTCGGGCACCGGCCACCTCGGCACCGTCGATCTGGACAGCGGCACCTTTGAGCCGCGT
>JAAERO010000137.1 GCA_024230315.1 Hyphomicrobium sp. | reverse complement strand
TTGGACTTTTTTGCGTCGTCCGGCGTCATAACAACGGCCTCGATGTCGGCGCGAAAGCTCTCCCACCTAACAAGCTTGTCGATCGCCTCAAGCCGATCACCTTTCTTCGACAGAAGCTCAAGCCGCCTGTCGGAATCGAAAAACCAAATCTGCGCCATCGTGCCCCGCCCGAATCAATCTGTCAGGCATCAGACTCGCATAAATCGGAGCATGGGTTATTTTTCGAGGTGCCCTTACGAGATTCGATGACGTGCTGATAACAAAGGCGACCGCGAGATTGCCGCGACAAAACTATCATGCGGTCAAGCAGCCGATCATTGTGCCGGCGCCAAGTACTTGAGAGCCACATTCGACAGCGCCCCACCGACGACACAAGGAATGCCGGCATACACCTGTCCCAGAACGCCGGCCGCCACACAGCCCAGCGCAAAGGTCGTCTGCCCCACCTTGCCCCACCACGAGAAGTTGCGGCTGGCCTGTGGACCTTTGACCTTAAGCTCCTCGATCGACGCCAACGCGTCCCTGCGGAGCTGCGTCATCTCGAAAGTTTCAGACGCCTCAATCACCTCGCCAAGAGACAAGGCCACATTCTCCGGCTGGTGCTGCAGCGAGATTTTCAGGTACTGCAGCAATTCATGATCGCGCGAGGCATTCTGCGCCAGTGTCCACTTGATCATGCTGCCGGTCGTAAGCTTGTCGAGTTCGTTTTTGTTGCGAGACCAGGCAAGTCCAACGATGAGCCGCTGAATGGGCTCTGACGAGCCCGTGGCGAAGTAGTAGCCCCACAGCGCATCGACGGCCATTGGATTGTCAAGCGGCAGGGCGCGCAAGGTCGGCATTTTGCCGAAGAGATACCGCTCGATGACCACGCGCCGCGCGGGCATGCGCTCCACGAACGTGCCCATCAGCTCCTTCCACTCAGGCAAACCAGAATACGCAATCGCTTTCACGATAACGATCTGGTCCGGCGGAGGCATCGGGAACATCTCACCGAGAAGCTTCTCCGCCTTATCGCGGTTGGCACCTACGACGCCTGCGATAAAGCCAACGTAGATGCCGGCCTGCTCAACGTCCTTCAGCAAGCCGAGTGCGAACATTGCCTTGACGGCCACCGGCAAGCGATCTGGCTCTGGTTGGTAACGGTATTCGTTGATCCACCGCAGGATCTGCTCAGTCTTGGTGAAGTCGGCCTTCGGCCTTGCCTTGGCAAGGGCGGCACCTGGCATCAACGCAAGCGCCATGGCGGCGACGATCAACCCAGCACTTCGAAGTAAATAGCGACGGCCCGCGCTCACTTGCGCATACTCCCCCAAAATCGAATGGCCTGCATTCTCGGCCCATACAGAGCCAAGCTAGGGCACAAGAAAATCTTGTGTTGTCAATTTGATGGCAAAACTGAACGGGATCCTAGGAATTTGATGTTTTAGCTGACATTCCCCAAGTAGTCCGTCATTTTCGTTCAGTGCGCCCAATTTTGCCTCGGCCAACACGTCACGTTGAGCCGAGCTTCGCTTGTTGGTGGAGATCTGGCCAATGGCGATGGCTCCTTGATCGTTTCGTTGCGTGTTTGCATGTCGCAAGACGTACTTC